>JAOAPQ010000121.1 GCA_025462965.1 Bryobacterales bacterium | reverse complement strand
CCGGGGTTTGTCGGGACGCTCTGTAGATAAACGATCACGGGTACCTGATTGCCCGCCGTTACCGTGGCCGGTACACGCACGTTAACTTGCCAGACGCCGATCAGGCCGGGCGCAAGGCCCGAGTACCGCACATCGGACGGGTCCCCCTGGATTATGTTGTCGCCCTGTCCGAAGACCACCAGCGGGGAGATGGCCGTCGGGACCGGGCCGGGCGCGGGCATGCCGTCGGCAGGTGCGTTCGGGACGGGACCTTCGCCGGTCCCGAAGAGAACGATGATGTTTCCGCGCACCAGCGGGTGCGCAGGCGAATTGACCGTTCCGTCGGCGTTCAGCGCAGCCGCTGGTCCGGTGCCGGTGGCTGCCAGAGTAAAGAGTCCGGGGGAGACGCTGGCCATGTTGACTTCCGTGAGCCCGTATATCTGTCCGGTCTTCGGTGCAGATACCAGGAGATCCACGGTACCCGACGTCGGCATGCCGGTCGCGGGCAGCGGAAGATTGATCTGGCCCGGCGAGACGAAGAACAGCGGCGCGAGCTCATTATTGACCGTGACCTGCACGTCACCGAGAGTGGTGGGTAGCGGAATTGGATTCGGCAGGGTGTTGAACGAAGCGCTGGTGCCCGCAGCCGCCAGCATCGCCGGGGTAGCCGACTGGGCAGGGAAAACCGAGATGATCGTGCCCGGCGCGACGGGACCCGGCACGAAGTTCGCCCCGTTCGTGATGGTCAACTGCGGAACGAACTGCAGGACGCGGTTGGTGGAATCCGCCAGGACCAGACCGCCGAAAGAGTCGAGCGCAACGGACAACGGATGAAAGGCGGCGACTCCAAGGTCCGGCGCGTTGCTTTGAATCAGCTGGTTGAATGCCGGGAAGTGAAGAGCACCGTTCTGCGAGAAATCCGCGACCCACATCTGCCCGGCTGCCGGACTTGCCGCCGGGGCGACTACGATTCCAATCGGCTGCGCCAGGTTCGATGTGAGGGAGAAGGCCGGCTGCGGCAAGGTCGAGGGCAAGCTTCCGACGGTGTCGAAGATCGCCACGCGACCGTTGTTCAGATCGCAGACATAGACACGGTCCTGCGGGTCGACCGCTATCTGCCGAGGGCTGTTGAGTCTGCCCAAATTCGTTTGCGGGACGCCCACCGCGGGCAGCGGCGCAACGCTGTTGAAATCGCTTTGGCCGATCACTTTGTTCGCGACCATTCCGCTTGCCAGCGGCCCGGGGAAAAAGAGCACGCGGTTCAGGGCCGAATCGGAGACAAGCAGCGAACCATTGCTCGTCACCGCCAATCCCGTGGGAGCACTCATGGTGCGGTTCGTCGGGTCGGTGACCTTTACATTGAAACCCGCCTGTCCGATGACCAGGTCGGCACTTTGCTGACTTCGCGAGGACTGCGCGAATGGCTGCGGGAAACGCAGCACGCGCCCGTTTCCGGTGTCGGCGACCAGAAGGTTTCCCGCGGCGTCGAGCGTCAGGGCAGTCGGCTGGTTTAAGGTGTTCTGGCCAGGCTTCTTCGGATCGCTGCTCGGGTAATTGGTTGTGGACGAGAGCATGTTCTGCTGGCCAATGACCAGGTCCGCGATGTCGCCTGTCTTGACGTGCAGAAGATCGTAAAAGCCCAGGATGCGGTTGTTAGCGGTATCCGCGACATAAAGATGCGGCGGTGACGAATTCCGGTCTACAACGATGCTCCCGGTAGCGGATCCGCTGGTAAGCGAGAACTCCCGTCCTTCGACGAGGTTCGCGGTGTTCAAATTGAGCGCCAACTGTCCGAGGACGCGGATCGCGGAAGGCCCGGGAACGCCGCTGGACAGGGGAAACACTACCACCCGGTGATTGTTGGTATCGCCGATGAACAGCTCATTTGCGGAAGAGACCGCGGCGTAGGGGAATGAGAGCGTGGACTGTGAAGCCCCGGGCAGGCCGTTGTTCGAAGCACCCTGTGCGAAGGTGTTCTGCCCGATCACGGAGGCAGCGGCAGGTGAAATGTTGCTAACAGTTTCCGCGGTCCAGTTTTCAAAGAGATCGAACACAAGGGCTCGGCTCCCGCCATTGTCGATGACGATCGGATGCCCGTTCGAGATGGTTATGCCCTTCGCGGAGGCAAAGATATAAGCACCCGCAGGGAGCGGGGTGGAGGTGGGAGCATTCGGATCGGAAGGAGGCGGATTGCCAGATGAAGTTGGAGCGACGCCGAGGATGCGAGCCGCCGGACCAAGGGTTGAAGGCGCGGTATAGACGAGAACCCGCTTCAGGGCATCCACCACGTAGAGGCGTCCCGTACTGTCGAAGGCGAGTCCGGCGGGGGCATTCAGACCGTTCTTAGCTGTTTGTGCTCCAACGGCGGCGTTCGTCGTGAAGGTGCTTTGCCCGAGGACCAGGTCCGCCGCAGCCCCGTTTTGAGGAGCCCCGGAGAGCACGGAGACGTTATAGCGGAGCACGCGGTTGTTGCCGGGGTCGGACACCCAGAGATTGCCAGCTCCATCGAACGCCATTCCCACCAGAGTGGGAAAGCCAGTGCTTCCGCCCAATGAAAGGCTGGTCGCGAGCACACCGGACGGATTGGCGGTGTTTGCGGCGAATCCGCTCTGACCCAACACCAGATCGGGAGATTTCAAGACGGAGGCCTGCGCGAAGGGCTGCGGATAGCGCAGGATGCGATTGTTGCCGGAATCCGCGACATACACGTTGCCCGCGGCGTCAACCGCAATGCCGGACGGAGCGCTCAACCCAATGGTGAGACCGGCTGGTCCCTGCGCCAGAGTCGTGAACAAGTCTTTCTGGCCGAGGACAATATCGGCGGGCGCTCCGCTGGCCAACTGGCTCGCATACTTCCAGCCCAGCACGCGATTATTCGAGGTGTCCGCCACGTAAACGGCAGGCGGTTTGGTGGAATTATCGAGCGCCACGGCGGTGGGATTATATAATTCTTTCCCTTCCACGTAGTTTGGATTTGTGGAATCGAAGGCCAAGGGATTCGATTGAGTCGCAGTAAGCCGGGGGGCGCCAAGCTCCTTAACCGGCTTAGGATTAAGGGGCTGAGCCGGAATCCGAATAGCTAGGGTCAGGAACAGGGGAATGGACAATAAATGGCTATGATTCACGCGAATTCAACTCACCATACCATGCGTACGCCGGACCACCAGTCATTCCCGACGATTAACGTACTGCACGAGACATTTGAGCCGAAAGCGCGTTGCGTCGCGGGCGAACTCGCCTCATCGGGTGAACCCGCCTGCGACGGCGGAGGCCTGAGGGTTATATGCGCCCCATCAAAAGCAGGATTACTATGATCAGAACGACGAGGCCAAGCCCGCCGCTCGGATAGTAACCCCATGCGCTACTGTAGCCCCACGTCGGCAATGACCCAATCAAAGCCAGAATGAGGATGATCAAAAGAATTGTCCCAAGCATGGTAGAGCTCCTTCCTGAGAAGTTGATAGCAATTAGACTGCCGAGGTCCTGCGTGCGCCTCTCCTCCAGTCCGAGTAGACCTTCGTAAACTCGGCGCCGAAGAAGAAGATCTGGGATGAGTAATATACCCATACCAGGAGAACCACGATGGAACCTGCGGCCCCGTAAGCCGATCCCACGCCCGCCCTTCCGAGATATACGCCGATGGCGACCTTACCAACGGTAAATAACACCGCCGTGAATGCCGAACCTACCCACACGTCTTCCCATCTCACATACACATCCGGAATGTATTTGTAAATAAGTGCGAAGAGCAGGCTGATCACGGCTACCGAAATCAGGGGCTCGATCGCAGCGATCATATACGCGGGCAGCGCGGTGTGACCACCCAGAAAGCTCGTGACGAACGCCAGGATCGCGCTGATTACAAGACTCACCAACAGCAGAAACCCGACCGCGATTACAATTGCGAACGCAAAAAGGCGGAATCGAAGAAGAGCTTTCAAATCGGATTGCCGGGGGGCGGTATATCCCCAGATCAGGTTCAGCGCGTCCCGGAGTTCGCCGAATACAGCCGAGGCGCCGACGAGAAGGGTAAGAATGCCGATCGAAGTAGCCAGGATCCCGCGCTGGGGATGGTAGGCGCTTTTCAACAATTCCTGAATTACATTGGCGACGTCGTGTCCCACCATGCTTTGCATCTGGTACACGAGCTCGCCGCGCGCGGCCTGCTCGCCAAAGACGAACCCGGCGATTGCCACAGCCAGCACCAGGAGAGGCGCTGTCGAGAGGACCGTGTAATACGCGAGAGCCGCCCCGAGGCGGGGAGCGTTATGGGCGTTCCACCCAAATGCAGCCGCCTTGAGAAGCCGCCATGGTATTCCCATTCAGCACCGGGCCACAAAAAAGCACGCCGCATTCCACTGTATGGCGTATTTAGTTTTATAGTGGTTTCTGCCGCGATATGGATATGTTCTCGCACGTTTCCTGTTCGGATAGAGGACTGGTCCGGTCGAATAACCAGGACTATTGTCTGGTGCTACCGGAGATCGGCCTTTACATTCTGGCGGACGGGATGGGCGGGGCGAGGGGCGGCGAACGCGCATCCCAACTGGCGGCGGAGACTGTGGCGGAGGTGGTGCGGAGCGCCGGGCGGCGCGATGCATCCGTGCTGCTGGAGGCCGTGGAACAGGCCAATCGGCGGGTGCGGGCGGAAGCCGGCAATGACGCGCGACTGGAGGGCATGGGCACTACGATCGTGGCTGCGCTGGCGATCGGCAATGAGATTGCCATCGCGAGCGTCGGCGACAGCCGCGCGTACCTTTACGACAAGGGCGGGCTGCGCCTGGTGACGGAAGACCAGACGTGGGTGCGCGAAGTGGGTATCCCGCTGGGGCTGGATGAGGAAAGCCTGAAGCGGCACCCAATGCGGCACGTGCTCACGATGGCGATCGGGGTAAATACGGAGCTGACGATCCGTTATTACATGGTGCACATGGAGCCGCCGGCAGTTCTGATGATCTCGAGCGACGGACTTCATGGCGTGGTGCCGCAGCCGGAGATTGAAAGCATTTTGGGCGGGGAGAACGGGACCACGCTTAAGGACAAATGCGAGGCGTTGATGCGGTGCGCATGCGACGCGGGTGCGCCGGACAATGTATCGGTGGTGCTGGTGCAGGCACTTTCGTAGGTGATATACTAGCGGCGTTATCGTTAAAGTACCCCGCTGGAGAAAAGCCGGACATGACGTCGACGCCCCGCCGCTGGTTTACCGCCCTTCCGATCACTGTTTTAGCCACAACGGCGCTCATCCATTCCGCCAGCGCGCAAACAGCCGAGCAGACCGAATTCTTTGAGAAGAAGATCCGCCCCGTGCTTGCGAAAAATTGCCTGGGGTGTCATAACGCAAAGGCCAAGACCGCGTCACTCGACCTGAGCACGGCGGCGGGGTTCTATGCAGGCGGCCAGAGCGGCCCGGTTTTCGACCACGAAAACAGTGAAAACAGCCGGCTGCTGAAAGCGGTGGGCTACGAAGACTCCTTGAAGATGCCGCCCATGGGCAAACTCAAAGGCGAAGAACTCGCGGATCTCGCCGAATGGGTAAAGATGGGCGCCCCCTGGCCGGGACACGATGAAGCAGTGGCCGCCCCTCCCGCAAAGGCGGCGAAGAAGGAGTTCACGCCGGAGCAGAAATCGTTCTGGGCATTCCAGCCGGTGAAGGACCCGGCGCTGCCGAAAGTCGCGAACCAGAAGTGGATTCAATCCCCTATCGATCGCTTCATCCTGGCAAAACTGGAAGAAAAAGGTCTGAAGCCTGCGCCGCCCGCGGACAAAACTACCCTTCTGCGGCGTGCCACCTATGACCTTACGGGCCTTCCTCCGACGGCGCAGGAGATCCAGGCATTCATCGACGACAAGTCGCCCAAGGCGTTTGAAAAAGTAGTGGACCGGCTGCTGGCCTCCCCACGATATGGGGAGCGCTGGGGACGTCACTGGCTCGACGTCGCGCGTTACGCCGATTCAACCGGCAACGATGAAGATCATCGCTATCCCTACGCATGGCGGTACCGCGACTACGTGATCGAGGCCTTCAACCAGGACTTGCCCTACGACCAGTTCCTGCGCGAACAGCTGGCCGGCGACCTGCTGGCTCCCGCCCCGAACGAGAAATTCAACCGCCGTGGGATGGTCGCGACCGGCTTCCTGGCTCTTGGGGCGAAGGCGCTGGCCCAGGTGGATAAGCAGAAAATGATGTACGACATCTACGACGAGCAGGTGGATGTCACCTCCAAGGCGTTCATGGGAGTGACCATGGCTTGCGCGCGCTGCCACGATCACAAGTTCGACCCGGTCCTCACGAAGGACTACTACTCCTGGGTTGGCATGTTCGCCAGCGTGAAGGATTTCTCCGGGCCCGCGCTGAAGCCGGGTGTGGGAGCTCCACTTTACCGCCCGCTGATCGCCGAAGACGATTACAAGGCGTATCTCGCCGGCCAGGCTAAGGTCGGGTTGGCCAAGCTGGCGATCGACGAGTATACGGACCAGGTGCTCGCGCCGATTCAGAAGGACCTGGCTACTCGCGTTGCGGAGTACATGCTCGCGACGAAGAAAGTAGCGCCGGATGGCAAGAACGCGGCCGAGATCGCAAAGGAGAAAGGCCTGGACGAAGCCCTCCTGCGCAAATGGGTGAAGTTCCTGGACCCCGTCGTAGAGCCCGGCAAGGTCCGGGGCACCGCGCTCGACGATTGGCAGAAAGCCGAACCGGACAAGTTAGCGGAAGTCGCCCAGCAATATCAGACGCGGTATCAGCAGGCTCTTGAAAAGTGGAATGCGGCCCAAGCCAAACTCCACGCCGACACACGCAAAAAACTGGAAGCGAACCAGATGGTGAGCGGCAAACCCGCTGTCGACAAGAAAGAGCCGTTCTTCAATTCGGTCTATGGCGCGAACGGTCCTTTTAATTTGAAGGAACAGAGCTTCAGCACCGAAGCGCGCGAGCAGATCGGGAAGCTGAAGACCGCGATGGACGAGGTGAAGAAATCCGTTCCGCCGGAGCCCGATATGGCGGATGCCATCGCCGAAGACGCGCCGGTGAGTCAGAAAGTGCTGATTCGCGGCGACTATCACCTGCCGGGCGAAGACGCTCCGAAAGCCGTGCCCGCGATTCTTACCAAGGTGACGACACCGCCCGCTAAGTTCAACGGCAGCGGCCGCCTGGAACTCGCGAACTGGTTGACCCAGCCCGAGCATCCGCTCACTTCGCGCGTGATGGTGAACCGCATTTGGACATGGCACTTCGGCGAAGGCATCGTAAACACGCCGGACAACTTCGGGAAGATGGGCGGCCGGCCTTCCCACCCCGAACTGTTGGATTACATGGCGAAACGTTTCGTTGAGAGCGGCTGGTCGATCAAGGCGATGCAGCGGATGATGATGCTTTCGAGCTCGTACCAGATGTCAACCGAAGGCGACGCGAAGAGCATGGAAGCCGATCCCGAAGATGCGCTGCTTTCGCGCTTCCAGCGGCAGCGGCTAAGTGTAGAGCAGATTCGCGACGGCATGCTCGCGATGGATGGCACGCTCGATCTGACAATGGGCGGAACGTTGCAGACGGGAACCGGCACGGATGGCGAGAACGCCGCGGGCCGCATGAGCCTGAATCCCGAAACGCTAAAGCGGCGAACGGTGTACTTGCCGCTTCGTCGCGCCAATCTGCCGACGCTGCTGAACCTCTTCGATTTCGGCGATGCCACTACCGAGATGGGCAAACGCTCGCTGACGAACGTCGCGCCCCAGGCGCTCTTCATGATGAACAGCGAGTTCGTCTCGGAGCGCGCGAAGAACATCGCCAAGACGCTGCTGGACGATGGCAAACTAACCAATCGCGATCGCCTGGAGCAGATATATCTGAAGGTGTTGGACCGCAAACCGGAAGCGGCCGAGATCGATTCCGCGTTTACTTACATGGACAGCCTGAAGCAGAAGTTTAAGGTAGCGGACCTCGACGCGTGGCAGAGCTTCTGCCATATTCTGCTGGGCTCGAACGAGTTTATGTATCTGGATTAGAAAGAAGACATATGGAACAGCTCGGACGTTTATTCCACCGAACGGAGCGGCCCACCACACGGCGCGCCATGCTGCGAGCCGCGGGATGCGGCTTCGGATTTCTGGGTTTAGCCGGCCTGCTTGCCGAAGAGAACAAGCTTTCCGCGGCAACAACCGGAGCGGCGCCTGCAGGTCCCATGGCGCCCCGGCCGCCGCATTTTCCGCCGACAGCCAAGCGCGTGATCTTCCTGTTTATGCATGGCGGTCCTTCGAGCGTCGACACCTTCGATCCGAAGCCGCGCCTCACGCTGGACAACGGCAAGCCGCTGCCCATCAAGCGTCCATTGGCTTTCGCGGGCGGCGATGCGGGTCCGTTGATGAAATCGCCTTGGGAGTTCAAGAACTACGGCCAGAGCGGGATTCCTGTCAGCTCGCTGTTTCCGAATGTCGCGGGCTGCGTCGACGATTTGTGCGTTATCCGCTCCATGGTGGGCGAAGGCGTCGATCACGGCGCGGCGCTGCTCCAGACGTTCACCGGCACCAGCACTTTCATCCGTCCCAGCATGGGTGCGTGGACGCTGTATGGCCTGGGCACGGAGAACCAGGATCTGCCCGGGTTTATCACCATCAAGCCCACGCTCGCGCATGGGGGCTCGAAAAACTGGGGCGCGGGCTTTCTGCCCGGCGCGTATCAGGGAACGGCCATCGGAAACGCCGGGTTGAAAGTCTCGGACGTCCAGGGCGAGCCGATCGAGTATCTGCTCAACAAGCACTACTCGTCAGACCAGCAGCGCTTCGAACTGGACATGCTCCAGAACATCAACCGACGTCACGCCGCGCTACGGCATGACGATCCGCAACTGGAGGCGCGGATACAGGCCTACGAACTGGCGTTCCGGATGCAGTCGCAGGCACCCGAAGCCTTCCAGGTGGAGAAGGAATCCGAAGCAACCAAGAAGCTCTATGGCATGGATGAAGATGTCACGCGCGATTTCGGTTGGCAGTGTTTGCTGGCGCGCCGTCTGGC
>JAOAPQ010000111.1 GCA_025462965.1 Bryobacterales bacterium | reverse complement strand
GTAAATTGACATCGTACGTTGCGGGCGTAAAGGACGCACGGGCGATTGATCGATGGCTGCAGAATGCAGCGCCCCAGAAAGAAGTTGAGCGTCGGCTGCGGCTGACTTATCAGATCGCGGCCATGCTAGCTGGGTTTGATAGTCCCGCAGTGGTTCAATCGTGGCTGATTGGTCTCAATCCTGAATTGGACGATCAGGTTCCCCTAAAGCTGTTGAGGGAAGGCGATATCGAGGAAAATGGTCGGCGGGTACTCGGCGCTGCCAGAGCTTTTGTCGCCGGGGGCTGACCTGCAGCTTCCATGGGTTGTTCCGGATAGTCCTCTATACCGTATCGGACGGAAGCCGGATTGCCTGGCGTGCTCCGGATTGGGCCTTTGCGAATCAGGACAAAACGTTTGGCAACCGGTTCGATGATTCGGATGGTTACTTTCGTGTGCTGTATGCAAGCTCAACCAGACTAGGATGCTTTCTGGAGACGCTCGCTCGTTTTCGAAAAGCACCAGCGTCGTTCCAACTAGCACAGGATCTCGAAGAAATCATCAACACCAGTTCGGACTTCACGCCGCCAAATACAGTGCCTGCGAGCTGGCTGAAAAGTCGCATGATGGGACGCGCCATCGCGAGCGGAGGCCGCTACGCCCTGATCTATTCTTCCGCATGGCTGTCGTATCTTCGAAAATTGCTCGAACCTGATCTGGTCTCGTCGGGTCTCCTGAAGGGTGACAACGCCGAATTCGATATCCACTTCTTAATGTCCCAGAACCGATGGCTGACGCAGCGGGCCGCAACCGCGATTTCTGCCTTGGGATATTGCGGAGTTTGCTACGAGTCAAGGCATGGAACCGAACTGGTGAACTGGGCGTTATTTGAGCCATTTCAAGTTCACTCCTCAGAGAGTTCAGAGATCGGTATTGCAGATGCAGATCTCCTGGAAGCTGTGGGTCGCCTTGATCTTCGCATTCATCCCCAATTCTGAAGTAGTGCTCGTTGTGGACTGTTTAAGGCCTCACTGGCCAGAAGGGACCATTCGGGGAATTTACATGGATGCCGTTCTGGCCCAAATTCAAAGGCCAGGTTCTGTCCGCTAAGCGCTTCGGGACCCGCTGCGCACGTCTCAAAGCTCATCGACTGAGGCGAACCAAGTCGAATTTCCAGGGACAAGATAGGCCTCAGGTGTAGATGGCCGCTATCAGTTGTATATTTTTCATCGGCCAATTCCGTCTCTTCTTGCGCGCGCGCTTCCGGGGAAGATTCTTGGCACTGGGGCGCTACTCCTCAAGTTGGCCGGCGCAGCCCGGCTTTCCTGGACGGCGTGCCGATTGGCGGAATGAATGCTAGTCAGCCGTTCGCAACGTTAATTCGCCGCCGCCGCTGCTCGTTTAATCGGTTCCGCGGGAGGCGCAGCGCTCACGCTCGCTGGCGAAGAAAGATCGAAGCGATTGGTGCAAGCTTCAAGAAGCTCCTGGGTATCGAGCCTCTTGAGTTGGCTACAGCGCATTGACTCGCCATGCGCTGGGACGGAACGATATGGGTTTTGGCTCTTTAGGTATCGAATCATTTAGGGCTCCATTCTTGTTTTGGCCAGAACGAAACATTAATCTATTTTAACCTAATTTGCCCGTTCAGAGTATCGGAGCAGTTCGGACCCATCCTGGGGATCGCGTCCGGAGACTTGTCTGGTCCGTTCCTAGCGAGCGTGGAAAGCGGCCGGGGACTACGCACGGCGCGGTGTATCGCGGCGTTAACAACCGCCGCGGGCTCGCGAGCGACCCCGGCTCGACGCGAATTCGGTGGAGCGGATTGTGAAGCGGTCGCTCGGGTGTGGGGCTCAATCCGGCGGCCCTAGGCCCGCCGCTCCTTCCGCGGTGGCTTCTGTTCGCAGGCCTATCTCAACGGCGTGCCCGAGCTCGCCATCATGCGGCAGTCCCGCCACAAGTCGCTCGACACCCGCGCAAATACATCCCGCGACCGCTCGCTATTCCATGACCATCCGGCTTCAAAGCTAGGATTGTGAGGCGATTCGTGGAGCGAATACTTTTCTCAACTCTGCACCACATTGCCCTTTGCTAGCAAGCGCTTCGATGTCGTTTGGGGAGAGTGCCAACGTCCGGTCATAAGCCTCCACCGCCACGCTCTGCTTCTCTTGCGCGCCCACATCCATCGCTCTGTTGCGCTCGCAGGGCCGCGGCCCGCGGGCGGGTCTTGCGTCGCATGACTGCGCAGCCATGCGACCAGCTTGTCGAAGCTGAACTGGTTGGCTTCGTAGAGGGCGGCAATGAAAATGTAGGCCTCCCGGGCGTCCGCCGTCAGACGCGCGCCGCTGACGGCGAGAAAAGTATACGTCGTGGCGAATGCCGTCCGCTTGTTGCCGTCGATGAAGGGACGATCTGTGCGAGGCTTTCCCCAGAGCGCACCGGCTTCCTCGATCAGGTCGGCGTAATATCCGGTCTGCGGCCGGTAGAGCGCGGCTTCCAGCAGCCCTTTATCCCTCACGCTGTGGGAGCCGCCGTACCGGGCGATCTGGTCGGCATGCATGGCCATCACTTCCGTCGCGGTGAGGTAGTCGATCTTTCTTGCGGTACAGGAACTGCCAATACCAGAGCAGGAACTCGCCGAAGACAAATCGGGGCCCGTGCGGTTCCGCGAGCCCGCGCCACTCGATCAAGAGCACACCAAAGGCACGGTTTGTGGGAAGCGGCAGACGGAGACAACAGCAAGGGGGCCCATGTGGCCGAAGGTGCTGCTAACGGACGCGGTCAAAAGAAAGGTAGCGTAGGGTGCTTTGAATCGGTTCAAGGGATCCTGTTTTCTACAAACCCAACGTTAGCGGCAGAAGAATGCCGGTTTTAGACATCCTCGCACATCGGGGGACGTGTTTGTACTGGGTGTAGCTGGTTCTAGGCAACCATGCAAAGAGAGGACGCGCGAAGACATTCTGGAGAAAGAAAGCCGACAATCAGGGCGGGGAAGGCGTGGGGCCCGGCTGCGCGCTCGAGTTCTGGAACCCGATTCCACAAAGCCGCAAGCCAGAGTCTTCGTCCTGGTCGCCAAAGGAACGGCGAGCCTGAGAACTGTGCTTCCATCCAGTTGCCCTATGCTTGAAAACCTATTCTTCCTGCTATCACAACGTAGGCGGCGCTCTGCATAACGACCAAGAAACGATGAAGGACTGGCAAAACGCTGCCTCGTTTCGGTTGAGCTATGAACGTTACCAGAGTGCGTGGACTGCCTGTCGTCCAGAAGCCTCCCACGAAAAGCCGCATCGCGAACGCGGCATATCCAAGGCGGTAGCGAAACTCGTCCGAAAGCGTCTCGAACACGCGTAGTGTCGCGCAACGTTCGCTCCAAGGACGTTTTCATCAACTGCTCGTTCGACTCCACCTATAAGCCCATTTTCGAGGCCATCGTCTTTGCGGTTTACGACCTCGGCTCTATCGCCCGCTGCGCGCTCGAATTTGACGACAGCAGCGCCAACCGGTTTGATGAGATCGCGGATCTGGTCGAGCAATGTCGCTATGGCGTCCACGACATTTCTTCAGTCGCGCTGGACCTCGGCACAGGCCTTCCGCGATTCAACGTGCCCTTGGAGCTCGGCTTGTTTCTCGCTGCAAACGCTTCGGGGTTCCGAGCGGAGCGGCTCGACGGGAATTCGGTGGCGCGGATTGTGAAGAGGGCCGCCCGGCGCGTAGGTCTCGATCCGGCCACCTATGCAGGACACTCCCTACGCGCGGGTTTCTGTACGCGGCCTATCTGAATGGCGTGCCCGAACTCGCCATCATGCGGCAGTCCCGCCACAGTTCGCTCGACACCATGCGCAAGTACATTCGGGATCGCTCGCTTTTCCATGACAATCCCGCCGCCAAGCTTGGATTGTAGAGCAATTTAGTCGAGCGAACGGCTTTCGAACCAATATCATTTCGCCAAATCCCTTTCCTCAACTCTGCAGCGCGTTGTTGTTGTGAGCGCCCCGATATGGTTAGGGGCGAGGGCCAGCGCGCCCGGTCATAGGCCTCCACGGCCGCGCCGTACTTTCTTCCGCGCCCGCGTGATCGCTCTGCTGCGCTCGCAGGGCCGCCCATCTCTGCAGCGCAAGGCCCTTGTTATTGAGCGCATCTGATGACAGAGGTAGCTTTTTTGGGGTGTTAGCCCGCTGGAACCTTCCTGATTAGGCTTTTGCTCACGTGGCTATACTGTACTTCGCTTACCAGTGTCTACCTCGGCCAGCGGCGCCACAGAGCCTTGCACTCTCGGCTCAGCCCGAGCTGGTTCGGATAGACGTGGAGGTCCGGGACGAGCTGAAGAACCTTAGGCATGTCGTCGGCTATGAAATGATGACCTCATGGCTTTGAAAATGTCACACAAATCGCCAGAAGGCGACCAAACCCAAGAAGCCGCTCAAGGAGTTGAAGTAAGCCTGCCTGACGCGTTTCACGCTGCTTCTCACGGACAGAACTGATTTAAGAGGACACGATCTGGTTATGTGGCTGCTTGCAGGTATAACAGCTATTGCGGTTTGCTCCGTTGGTCTACTAAGATCCATGATGCGTCGGCACCGGGATCAGCAAAACCGTTCCATGCGCGATCACATTCGCCGTATTCCGC
>JAOAPQ010000092.1 GCA_025462965.1 Bryobacterales bacterium | reverse complement strand
TGGTCGAGCAGACACACAAGAAACTGGAATTATGGCAGCGGGGAGACCGTGCGCGGAGCTCGCGCAGCGTCATGATCGCCGCCATGCAGGAAGTGAGCGGACCCAGCTTTTTCGCGCTGCTCGTCATAGCCGTATCGTTCCTGCCGGTATTCGCCCTGGAGGGGGAGGAGGGCCGTCTCTTCAAACCCCTTGCGCTCACGAAGTGCGCGGCGATGATGGTCGCCGCTCTGCTCACCATCACGCTCGATCCGGCGATCCGCCTGCTATTCACCCGCACCCAGGGATTTCAAGGCCGCCCGCGCTGGGTCGCGCGGCTGGCCACCACATGCCTGGCATCTCCGATCCTTCGGGAAGACGAGCATCCGATCAGCGGCTTCCTGATCCGCCTATATCAACCGGTCGCCGCGTGGACGCTTCGCTGGAAGTGGGTTGTTTTCCTCGCTTGCTTCGCATTGGTGCTCACTACTATCCCGGTATATCGAAGCCTCGGGTCGGAGTTCATGCCTCCTCTGGACGAAGGCGCCTTGCTCTTTATGCCCACCACCGTTCCCGGCATTTCCGCCACTGAAGCGCGGCGGGTACTGCAGCTGCAGGATCGGCTTCTCCGGAGTGTGCCGGAGGTAGACCGCGTCTTCGGCAAGGCCGGGCGCGCTGAGACAGCTACCGACCCCGCTCCGCTCTCGATGTTTGAAACCGTGGTCCTCCTAAAACCCAAAGATCAATGGCGCAAGGTAAAGACCTGGTATTCGGATTTCCCGGACTGGACTAAACCCGCGCTCCGCCATCTGCGGTCGGACGCCATCTCGCTGGAGGACCTGACGCGCGCTCTCGATCAGTCTGTCCGCCTTCCGGGCGTGTCGAATTCCTGGACCATGCCCATCAAGAATCGAATCGATATGCAGACGACTGGTATCCGAACCGCTCTTGGCGTCAAAGTGTTCGGACCCGATGTGAAGGTGATCGAGCGAATCAGTCATCAGATTGAAGGCGTCCTGGGCTCTGTGCGTGGGACCCGCAGTGTCTTTGCCGAACGTCTGGGCGGCGGTCATTACCTCAATGTGGATCTGAAGCGTGATCAGTTGGCGCGGTATGGCCTCACTGTCGACGACGCCGAAGCTGTCATCGGCAATGGTATCGGCGGTGAAAACATCACTACGATCCTGGACGGCCGCGCGAGATACCCGGTAAGCGTACGTTACCTCA
The DNA here is from genome assembly GCA_025462965.1 of Bryobacterales bacterium. Taxonomy (GTDB): domain Bacteria; phylum Acidobacteriota; class Terriglobia; order Bryobacterales; family Bryobacteraceae; genus JALYXI01. The sequence continues at coordinate 2,911 of JAOAPQ010000092.1, read as the reverse complement.
GTGCCTTTCGAAGCGACCCGGAGTGGTTTGGCCGCGCCCTGGTGACCAACGATCGGGGTACGGGCGTCCCCCTGTCCGCGCTTGCGGATATCCGGATCGAGGATGGTCCGTCGATGCTGCGTACCGAAAACGGGCAGCTCGAAGGGTACGTTTATGTCGATGTGGCGAACCGGGATCTGGGTAGCTACGTCGTGGAAGCGCAGAAGCTCGTCCGGGCCGGCGTTATTGTGCCCGAGGGTTACTCTCTCTCCTGGAGCGGGCAATATGAAGCGATGGAGCGCGTCCGCGAACGCTTGTGGGTGGTTGTTCCGTTTACGGTCGCGCTCATCTTCATTCTTCTCTACCTGAATACTAAGTCCGTCGCCAAGGCACTGCTCGTGATGTTAGCGGCTCCTTTTTCGGCGATCGGGGCGTTCTGGCTGCTCTACCTGCTGGGTTACAACCTGAGCGTCGGAGTGTGGATCGGTTTGATCGCGCTGCTCGGGGTTGATGCCGAGACAGGAGTCTTCATGCTTTTGTATATCGATCTCGCGGTTGCGGAAGCTCGGTCGTCCGGCCGTTTACACGGCAGCGCTGCATTGCGGGATGCCATACTGGACGGCGCCGTCAAACGAATCCGGCCGAAGTTCAGGACGGCGGCGACGATTTTGCTCGGGCTGCTGCCGATCATGTGGTCCACCGGCGCCGGGTCTGACGTGATGAAGCGCATAGCGGCGCCGATGCTGGGCGGAATCACGAGCTCGTTTCTGCTTGAGTTGATCGTTTATCCGGCGTTATATGAAATTTTGCTGCGGCGATCTGTTTCCGTGGGGGCGCCAGAGCCTGCTCTACGATAATGAAAGAATGTGTCGCTTGGTGCTCCTCGCACTTTTCCCCTTTGCGACGGTACACGCGCAAACCACCTGCCCCGCCACACCCACTTACTCAATCTGCGATATCGTCTTTCCTGCCGCCGCCCCATTGGAGCTGCGGGGCGAATTCCGGTCCCCGAGCCATCACACCTATCTGATCCCCGCCTTTTGGGACGGCTCCAAGATGATCCTTCGCGTGACCCCTACCGAGCCGGGCGCGTGGGATTTCCGCCTCAGCGATGGCAAGCAGGGCCAGTTCACCGCCACCGCCTCCGATTCCCCCGGCTTCATTGAAGCCGCGAATGTCCACCACTTCCGCTACACCGGCAATCGCGAGCCGCACCTCTGGATGGGCCAGATCCTGCCATCACTGGAGCGCGCCCAATTCGAAGCCTATGTCCGGCAGCGGGCTAGCCAGAAGTTCAACCATCTGCGCCTCACGCTGCTGCCGTCCCGAGAAGCGTTCCCGGATGCGGATCACCCGAATACCGCCTGGTTCGCGGACCTCGATTCGCGCATTCTGCTGCTCAACCGCCTGGGCATCACGGCGGACCTGGCGATTGCCCCCGGCGATAACGCCTTCACGCAATGGTTCCCGGACCACGATCAGCGCGAGCGGGTCGTCCGTTATCTCGTGGCCCGCTACGGCGCCATGAACATCACGTGGCAAGGTTTGGAAAACTTCGAGACCTACGCTAAAGGCCGCGAGTTGCTCCAGGAGATCGGCGGATATCTCCGTACGACGGACCAGTATCATCACCTGCAGTCGTGCGGAACGCTCGCGACATCGGGTCCGCTCTTCCATGACGGGTGGATAAACGTGCTGAATTTCCGCTCGCCGGATGGCCAGATCGGCGCGATCGAACACCAGATCTATCCTACGCCAAACCTGAACGATTTCGGGTCCGGTGCGGCAGCATCGGACTTCCAGTACCGTCTCTGGTCGTCGGGTATGGACGGCCAGTATCCCGAAACCACGGTTCCCGAGAATGCGCAGGCCGGAAACATAGCCAAGATCTGGTACGAATTCTTCGCGGGTACGCGCCATTGGGAGCTCGAACCCTTCTTCGATGTCGAAAACGGCAAGGGTCTCGCGCTCGAAGGCATCGAGTACATCATCTATATCCGCACGCCAGGTCCCGTTTCGGTTCAGGTGGAAAAGCATAGTTACGACGTCGAGTGGTTCAACCCTGCCACAGGTGAAACTCTGAAAGTGAAGAAGAACCTGAAAGACGAAACCTTCTCCGGCGAGACTCCCGACAATACTCACGACTGGGTTCTGCACATCTCCCGCGAAGGCCAGAAATCTTCCATGCTGAAAAGTTACAAATTCGAATCGCGCGAGGTGCTCATGCAGGAAGTGGAGTCCAACCCCGCGAAGGTGCCGTTCACGATCGTGCAGCCTTCGGTCGATATGCTCTCGCTAGCCAGCCCCGGCGCGTACGCCGCTAAGGTTACTAAAGAAACGCGGGGCACGCGCCGCATGCAGTACCTTTGGACGGGCGAAGTGACCGCCGATGAGCAAAGCTATCGCGTCATCGGAACAGGCGCGCAGGGCATGCTGCAGATTCCGGTGAATATTGTGTCCCGCTTTCCGGCCCTGCTGCATGTACACGTGACGGCGATGAACGCCAACGGAAAGGTCTACGCGCTGGATCGCAACTACCAGCTCACTAAGTGATCCTCGCGATCGACACCACCACGGCGCACGGGAGCATCGCCCTCTCCGAAGGCCAGCACTTAATCGAAGAGACGGCGTTGCACGCGCCCGAAGGATATAGCGAAGTGCTGTTCACCGCCATCGGCGCCCTCCTCGACCGCAATGGGGTGACGATTGACGACATCGTCCTCTTCGCCGCCGCGGCCGGACCGGGAACTTTCACCGGTGTTCGCGTTGGACTTGCGTGCGCGAAGGGCCTGGCGGAGGCGATGGGCAAACCCGTCTGCGCCGTCTCCAATCTGGAGGCGCTGGCCAGCTTTGGAGTGCGTGAGCTCCGCGCCGTCATGCTCGATGCGCGCCGCGGCGAAGTATATGCCGCGGTTTACGATTCCTCCGGTCA
>JAOAPQ010000079.1 GCA_025462965.1 Bryobacterales bacterium | reverse complement strand
GGCTCTCGTCTCGCCGTATGGAATGGCACGCAGTTCGCGCCACACTCGCTTCTGGAATTCCGTCCCGCGCACATCGAGCGGCAGATCGAATTCCTTCAGTTCCCGCGCGAAATAGCGCGCCAGCTGTAGCGCTGGCTCCCCCAACACCGCGTCCCCATCGTCCAGCGCGCCGCCCTCAGGCGGGATGCCCTCGAAGCGGCTCTCTCGCAATCCCGCGTCACCCGCGCCGAGCGCCAGCCGGCATCCTTCGGGTCCGTCGAACACCATCCACCGCACACGCTCAACGGAATGTAACGACACTGTCCTTCCGTTCGCCCGGCTGGCTTCGCTCGTTCTTCACAATGCTCGTGAACCTGTGTGCGAGTTCCAGAATCCAGTCTTCCTTCCGGCGTTCCACCGCCTCATGCGGAACCAGTTCCTTCCCGACGCCGATCGCGCTCGCTCCCGCATGAATGTAGTGCGCGGCCGTGCTCTGCCGCACCCCGCCCGATGCCACCAACGGAATCTGGGGCAGTGCGGTCCTCAGTTCGCGGACGTATACGTCGCCCCCAAGCTGGGTAACCGGGAACACTTTGACGAAATCGGCGCCTGCCTTCCATGCCGTGATCACCTCGGTGGGCGTCAACGCGCCCGGCAGAACCAGCACATTCTCCTTCGCCGCGAGTTCCACCACGCTCATGATCAATCCCGTGCTGGTCAGAAACATCGCGCCCGCATCTATACATCGCCGCGCCGTCTCCTCGTCCAGAACGGTGCCGGCGCCCACCAGCATCTTCGAATCGCTCTGCGCCAATCTCCGCAGCACATCGAATGCGCCGTGCACGGTCATGGGAACCTCGATGACGGGAATGCCGCCGCGCTTGAGCACCCCTGCCGCAAACAGCGCGTCCTCGGCTGTGGAAACACGTAAGGCCGGAATTATTCCGACGTCCTGAATGCGCGAGCGGACCTCATCTTTGGTCATCGACTGGAAGTGTACACCAAACGCGAACTTGACAGGACCGCGTCCTTTGGAAAGAATCTTTCCACATGCGCCGCCTGCTTCTGGTTCTTTGCTTCGCGCAACTTCTCTCTGCGCAATCCGCCGATGTGGACGTCGGCAAAGGCAACTTCCGCCTCTATTGCGCTCCGTGCCACGGCATTCACGCTCAGGGCGGGCGGGGTCCCGACCTCACGCAGACCACCGCGGATCTCGCCCACGTCATCTCAGAAGGCGTCCCCGGGACGGAAATGGGGGCTTACTCCAGCCAGTTCGATGACGCGATGATCGCGCGAATCGTGTCTTATATCCGCAGCACCGCCCGTGGCGCCTCCGGACCCGTCGCCGGCGATCCCGAGCATGGCCGCGCTCTTTTCGTGGGGACTGCCAACTGCGCCGGTTGCCACGCTGCAGGCGGAGTCGGCCCATCGCTCGCGCGGGTAGGCCGCCAGCGCTCACCTGCCTATCTCCGCGAGAAGCTTCTCCATCCCAGCACAGAGATAACGCCCGGCTACGAGACCCTGATCGTCACGTTAAAGGATGGCAGCAACGTCCGAGGGATTCGCAGGGGCCTCGACGATTTCTCGGCGCAACTCATCGGTCTCGACCGGCGCTTCTATTCCTTCCGCAGGAATGAAGTCGCTTCCATTGAAAAGGACTCCCACTCACTCATGCCCGACCAAAAATTGACCGAACCCGAAATCACGGACCTTCTCGCTTATCTCTCGACTCTGCGAGGTGACGCCAAATGACCTGCCGCTTACGTAATGCCACTCTCCTGATTCTCCTCGCCCTCCCGCTCACGGCAGGCGATACTCCCTGGCTCACGTACGGCAACACTCTCTCCGGCTGGCGCTATACGCCCCTCACGCAGATCACAAGCACCAACATCGCTCACCTAGCTCCGGCCTGGATTTTTCAAACCAATACTGCCGCCAAATCGGAATCCACGCCCCTCGTCCGCGACGGAATCATGTATGTCACCGGCGATTCCAATAACGCCTGGGCTCTCGATCTCAAGACCGGAAAGCAGCTGTGGCACTACTTCAGAAAGCCGCCGAAGCCGCTCGATCTCTGCTGCGGTGAAGTCAACCGCGGCTTCGCGATCTCCGGCGACCGGCTCTTCAAAGTCAACATCGAAGATACGCTCCTGGCGCTCGACCGCCTTACCGGCAAGGTCCTCTGGGAAACGGAACTCGGCGACTACCGCAAGGGATACAGCGGCACTGCCGCTCCCATCGTCATCAAAAACCTAGTCATCACCGGTACCGCAGGCGCGGAGTTCGGGATCCGCGGCTTCATCGACGCGTATGACATCGCGACCGGCAAGCGCGTCTGGCGCTTCCACACCATTCCAGCCGCCGATGAACCCGGAGGCGCGACGTGGGCGCCCTCGACCGAACATCGTGTAGGTGGATCCACCTGGATCACCGGCACCTACGACCCAGAGCTCAACACCCTCTATTGGGGCACCGGCAACCCCGGTCCCGATATGAACGGCGACGTTCGGCCCGGCGACAATCTTTACACTTGCAGCCTGGTCGCGCTCGACGCCGACACCGGCAAGCTCAAATGGCACTACCAGTACACGCCCCACGACGTGCACGATTGGGACGCCATCAGCGATCCCGTTCTGGTCGACGTCACCATCGCGGGCCAGCTTCGCAAAGCCGTCGTGCAAGCCAACCGCAATGGACACTACTATGGGCTCGACCGCGTCACGGGCAAGCTGCTCTTCGCCAAACCTTACACGGAAGTGAGTTGGGCGCGAGGCATCGGCGCCGATGGCCGCCCCATACTCGTCCCCGACCAGGAGCCGAGCGAAGAGGGAACTAAATCATGCCCCGGTCTCGGCGGCGGCCACAACTGGCAGGCGACCGCCTATAGTCCTCGCACCGGCCTTCACTATTTCAGTTCGACGGATGGCTGCCAGCTTTTCTATCGCACGGAACAGCAATTCGTGGAAGGACACTGGTTCCAGCTCAGCACCGTCGACGGCATCCCCGGCGATTCCAATCGCCACTCAGTGGTGGCTGTCGATACCGCGACGGGTCAAACGAAGTGGCGGCGCGAACTGCAAGCCCATCCGAGCGGCGGCATGCTGGCCACCGCGAGCGATCTTGTCTTCTATGGCGATTCAGCCGGGAACCTGGTCGCCCTGGATGCGCGCACTGGAGAACCGGTCTGGCATTTCCAGACGGGAGCGTCCATCAACGCGCCGCCGATTGCCTATGAGTTTGAGGGAAAGCAATATATCGCAGTAGCCGCCGGCGGCGTCATTGTGACATTTGCGTCGCGCTAACGATCACCGCTCGAGCAAAAGAAGGCCGCCGATCAACGCAGATAAACACCGATTGAGACAATGTCCGCCTAATTCACCAGACCAAAAGCGATGATGCTCGCACCCGCCGCCACTGCCACGTACTGGCTGTTATCGAAGCTATAAGTCATGGGCGAGGCTTTCCACAACGCATTGGTTTGCACGCTCCATAGCACTTTTCCCGTCCGCGCATCCGCAGCCATAAACGCCCCGCTGTCTTCGCCGAAGAAGACCAGGCCCGTCGCCGTCGCCAGCGTTCCTCCCCACGACACGGCCGGACCCACTTGCGGCAGTTCCCAGGCGATATTCCCTGTCTGGATGTCGATCGCCCGCAGAATGCGCTCGGGCTTTTCATCCGGCGAGCCGCGTTGAGCGCCGCCCAAATAAGTCCGTCCCGCCTCCCATTCGCCGACCGAGCGCTTCGTGTAAACGCTGCATTTCTCGTACGTCTGCACGTAGAACAATCCCGTTGCCGCGTTGAAGGAAGGCGAGAACCAGTTCGTTGCGCCGTCCTGCGACGGGCAAACCTTGGTTCCTTGCGCACTCGGCTCCCGCCCTGGTATCTTCACCGGACGTCCATCCGGTCCCACGCCGCTTGCCCAGGTCAATTTGTGGATGAACTGCTTCGCCAGCAGCAGTTCGCCGTTGGTCCGGTCCCACACGTAGAAGAAGCCGTTCCTATTGGCCTGTATCAGCGCCTTGCGCGGCTTCCCATGCCACTCGATATCCGCCACGATCGGCGTCTCGGCCGCGTCCCAATCCCAGAGATCGTGAGGCGTGGTTTGATAATGCCATTTCAGCTTGCCGGTTTTGGCTTCCAAAGCGAGGATGCAGTCCGAATACAGATCGTCGCCGCCGCGCTCATCGCCGTTGTAGTCGTTGCCGGGGTTGCCGGTCGGCCAGTAAATCGTATCCGACCCGGCGTCATAGGTCCCCGTGAACCAGGTCGCTCCGCCGCCATGTTCGATGCCCTTGCCCTGCCACGTCTCGGACCCGGGTTCGCCGGGTTTCGGCACGGTCCAAAAGCGCCATTTCTCCTTGCCTGTGGCCTGATCGTAAGCTACTACGAAGCCTCGAACGCCTTCCTCGCCGCCCGCCGTGCCGGAGATCAATAGGCCGCCGACCGCCAGCGGCGCCGAAGTAGCGTTGTAGTTCTGACGCCAGTCCGCCATTTCGGTTTCCCACACGATATCGCCTGTCGACCGGTTGAGCGCGAGAAGATGCGCGTTGTCCGTGACCATGAAAACGCGCTCGCCCGCTATCGCCACCCCGCGATTGATTCCGC
>JAOAPQ010000064.1 GCA_025462965.1 Bryobacterales bacterium | reverse complement strand
TCCGGGGCCGCTTATGCCAGACTCGTTGAACCGGGCTGGTTGGAGCTGACCGAACGCGCCTGCCATTTCCCGAATCTCGCGCGACCGGTTGCATTGCTCCATCTCTCTGATTTTCATGCTTCGAAGGATGTGCCGCGATCGCTGATCGAGCGCGCCATTCAAATGGCGATCGATGCCCGCCCGGATGTCATCTGCATAACCGGCGATTTCGTTTCGGACCGAAGCGGTTTCGACCCCGATTGGTACACGGCGGTTCTCCGCCGCCTCAGCACGAAGGCGCCGACTTTTGCCGTGTTGGGAAATCACGATGGCGGTGGGTGGTCGGCGTCGGAGGGAGGGTTCCGAGGCACCACCGAGGTGGGGAGAATCGTTGAGGATGCAGGTGTGCATCTCCTGGCAAATCGCTCTTCCCGAATCGTTCTGAATGGAGCGGCACTGCAAATCGTTGGAGTCGGCGACCTGTGGGCGGGCGAGTTGGACGCGGACCGCGCCTTCCGTGAAGCGGATGGTCGTCTCCCCACAGTCCTGCTATCCCACAATCCGGACAGTAAGGCGCTCGTGGGCAATCACGGGTGGCGCCTCATGCTGAGTGGGCACACGCACGGCGGTCAGGTGGTGATGCCCGTGCTCGGGCTCAATCCTGCGCCGGTCAAGGACCGCGGGTACATCGCGGGCATGAAGCCGTGGCAGGATCGCTGGATTCACGTCTCTCGCGGGGTTGGCAACATCAGTGGCGTGCGTTTCAACTGTCGTCCGGAGGTAACCAAGATCCACCTGCTTCCCGCGTAGCTCTTAGTACATCGACGCTCTTAATACATAGACAGATACCTGCCGTCGGAGCGGATGGTCAGAAGGCCCTGCTGGTCCGTGCGTAATGTGCGGATGCGGCGCTGCGAAAGGTTATCGATAGTCTGGCGGTGCGGGTGGCCGTAAGAGTTTTCGAAACCGTCGGAAATGAGGGCGAAGGCGGGGTGGAGCGCGTCCAGGAATGCGGGTGAACTGGAGCTCTTGCTCCCGTGATGGCCCACTTTTAGAACGTCCGTTCGGCGAATGGCATCATCCGCGAGGAGCTGCTGCTCGATCTGCTTTTCCATGTCGCCGGTCAGCAGAAGAGAATGCCGGCCGTAGGCGAGCCGGAGCACGAGGGAGTCGTTGTTTTTAGGCGAGTTGCCGGGCTCGTAATCCGGGAGCGGCGCGAGCACTTGGACCGAAGCGCCGCCGAACCGAAACGGTTCACCGCGCCGCATGGGTTTGATCGCGACGCCGCGGCCGGACGCTTCCTGTTTCAAACGATCCCACGACGGATAAGATGGCGTGGCGCCTGTCCACAGTTCTTTCACGTCGAAATCCTGAAGTATCGCCGCGAGTCCGCCGATATGATCCTCATGCGCATGTGAGAGCGCAACAATATCGATCCGGCGGATGGAGCGCGTCCATAAGTAGGGGGCGACAACGTCTTCCCCGATATCGAGGCGAGTCTTGGTGGTGCGCCCAAAGCTCGGGATGCCGCCGCCATCGATGAGCATGAGTTTTCCATCGGGGAAGGCGACTAGGATGCTGTCGCCCTGGCCGACGTCGATAGCTGTGATTTCGAGGGTTCCGGGGGCGGTGGCGGGACGGAACGGGTGGGCGACAAGGAGTCCGAGGAGCATAAGGGCGGTGAGCGCGGTCGCGAAACGAACCCATTTCCACGGAAAACGGATGGCCGCCACGAGGAGAGCCAGCGCGAAGGCCACGGCGAGCCATGCGGGCGGGTCGGGGATACGCCAGTTCGGTTCCCAGCGGGCGTGCCAGCCAACCGCCATGCGCGAGAGTTCCAGCAGCCATGCGGCAAGTTGGGCAACCACTGTCGAGTTAGTGAAGATCGCGAGAAAACCGAGGGGCACGACGGCGCTGAGTAGCGGAACAACAAAAGCGTTAGCGGAGAGGCCGGAGAATGAGACGCGATGGAAGTACATGGCCATAGGGAGGGCCAGGCCGATCTGGATCACGGCCGAGGTGAGAATGACTTCGTAGAAGTAGAGGGCGATGCGAGCCGGAGCGACTACCAGAAGCTGGGAAGCCCGAGGCGTAAGCTTCGGGATGACGAGTTGAAGAGTCTGCGCGGCCAGCCGCATTTCGACTCGGAAATGGGCGACGCGGGGATCCAGGTGGACATCGCGAGGAATATCCGCGAGGGCGGAGAGGCCGTGTCCCAGTGGGCCGGAGGTCTTCTCAATGAGCGGGACGACGAACGCGGCGATGAGTGCGACGGAGATGAATGACAGTTGGAAGCTGGGATCGAGCATCTGCTCGGGGTCGGCGACGATGAAGACCAGAGCGACCGCGGCTAGGATGTTGAGCATGCGTCCCCGGCGATGGAAGCAGCTACCGATGGCGAAGAGTGTCATGCCGGCGGCGGAGCGGACCACGGGCGCCTGCCATCCCGTGACGAAGGCGTAGAGCCACGCGGCGAGCACGGTGGCGAGCGTCGCCCAATCGCGCGGCACAAAGCAAATGCGCAGAAGGAAAAGAAAGAATGCCGCGAGGACGGCCACGTGGCTACCGGAAATGACGAGGGCATGGAACGTCCCGGTGGAGCGGAAATCTTCGGTCCAGACACGCTCGAGGCCGCTCGATTCGCCGATGAGCACAGCGTCCATCATGGCGATGTTGTAGGCACTCGGGCGGTAGAGTTCTTCAATGCGCGTAAGCGCGGCCGTGCGGATGGAATACACCGCTTGCCAGAACCATGAACCGCAGCGGCCGGGCAGGATTGTGGGTTGAGCGCCGGCGGGTGTGGATGCAGTCCAGAAGATGGACTGGCGCGCCAGGAAGTGGACGTAGTCGAACGCCCCGGGGTTCTGGTAGTTGTGCGGGCTGCGGGTCTTGGCCGGGAATTCGACCAGCTGGCCATAGCGGAA
>JAOAPQ010000055.1 GCA_025462965.1 Bryobacterales bacterium | reverse complement strand
CAAATATTATGTCCAATGTGCCCGGAGAGGCTGACGCAAGGCGCCGGTCCGCCTGCCCCGTGAGTATCGCGCTCGAGATGTTCGGAGATCGCTGGTCTCTCCTGATCATCCGCGATCTAATGGTTCGAGGATTCCGACGCTTCAAGGAGTTCCAGGAATCCGGGGAAGGGATCGCGACGAACATTCTGGCGGACCGTCTGCGGAAGCTCGAAGCGACGGCGATCATCACTGCGGAAGTGGAGGAAACGGATGGACGCAGGGTCAACTACAGGCTGACGGAAAAAGGGATCGATCTGGCGCCTGTGCTTTTGGAGTTGCTCATTTGGGGAGCCCTCCATGAGGACACGGGGGTGCCCTGCGCTCTCATCGGAGAGATCCGGAAGAACCGCGAACAATTTCTCGCGGAAGCACGGCGGCGGTGGCGGGAACAGGATCCGACTCCGCTGATACCTAAGTTCGGGAGAGAGTGAAACGATGAATAACGTACGAGTATTAGTTGGCACACGCAAAGGCGCCTTCGTCCTGTCGTCGGACGGGAAGCGCGATCGCTGGGATGTCAGCGGCCCCCACTTTGCCGGTTGGGAAATCTACCATGTTAAGGGATCGCCCGCCGATCCGAACCGGCTCTACGCTTCGCAGTCGAGCGGCTGGTTCGGGCAGTTGATCCAGCGATCCAACGATGGCGGCAAGACGTGGGCGCCGGTCGGGAACCAGTTCACCTACGATGGCGTCCCCGGCACCCACCAGTGGTACGACGGCACTGCGCACCCCTGGGAGTTCAAGCGGGTCTGGCACCTGGAACCGTCGCTGACCGATCCGGAGACCGTCTACGCCGGGGTGGAAGACGCCGCGCTGTTTCGTTCGACCGATGGCGGGCAAACGTGGGGTGAACTCTCCGGATTGCGCGGCCACGGCTCTGGTCCTCATTGGCAGCCCGGCGCGGGCGGCATGTGCCTGCACACCATCGTTCTCGATCCGAGCGATCCCCAGCGAATCTTCATCGCCATCTCGGCTGCGGGCGCGTTCCGGAGCGACGACGCCGGCAAAACCTGGCGCCCGATCAACAAGGGCCTGAAATCCGAGGGCATTCCCGACCCGGCTGCGGAAGTAGGCCACTGCGTTCACCGCATCGCTATGCACCCTTCTCGTCCGGGTGTACTGTTCATGCAGAAGCACTGGGACATCATGCGCAGCGACGACTCGGGCGATTCGTGGCGAGAGGTCAGCGGAAACCTGCCGACGGACTTCGGATTTCCCATCGACATTCACGCGCACGAGCCGGAAACCATCTATGTCGTCCCGATCAAGAGCGATTCGGAGCACTATCCGCCCGAAGGAAAGCTGCGCGTTTACCGGAGCCGTACTGGCGGAGACGAATGGGAGGCGCTCACCAACGGTCTGCCGCAAAGCAACTGCTATGTCAACGTGCTGCGCGACGCAATGGCCGTCGACTCCCTTGAATCGTGTGGCGTGTATTTCGGTACCACGGGTGGCCAGGTGTACGCCTCGCGGGACGCCGGAGACACCTGGGCTCCCATCGTCCGGGATCTTCCGGCCGTACTTTCCGTCGAGGTCCAGACGCTGCCATGATCCGGGTCCAACTTCCGGCACATCTGCGGACGTTGGCCGGCGTCAAAGGCGAAGTGATGCTCGATGTCCAGGGTCAGATCACCCAGCGCTCCATTCTCGACGCGCTCGAGGCCTGCTATCCGATGCTGCGCGGGACGATTCGCGACCACGTCACGCAACAGCGCCGGCCGTACGTAAGATTTTTCGCCTGCGAGCAGGATCTGTCCCACGACTCTCCCGACGCGCCGCTGCCCGAAGAGGTCGCGACAGCGCGCGAACCTTTTCTGGTCATCGGAGCCATGGCGGGCGGCTAAGCGCCGGCAGGTTTTTTGTTTGTATCTGACCGAAGGAGTGAACGATGAAACTGAATACTTACCTGATGTTCAACGGCCAATGCGAGGCAGCGTTCCGGTTCTATGAGCGGTGTCTCGGCGGCAGAATCGCAACAATGATGACCCACGAGGGCTCGCCAATGGCGGGACACGTACCGCCGGAGTGGGGCAAGAAGATTATGCACGCCACCCTGGTGGTCGGCGACCAGGTATTAATGGGGTCCGACGCTCCTCCTGGGCACTATAAACAGCCGCAAGGGTTTTCCGTGGCAATCGGCATCAGCTCGGTGGCTGACGCCGAACGTATCTTCCAGGCTCTGGCGGAAAACGGGACGGTGCAGATGCCGATGCAGGAAACTTTCTGGGCACTCCGTTTCGGCATGCTAGTCGATCAGTTCGGCATACCCTGGATGATCAACTGCGAGAAACCTGCTTAACCGGCTGGGTCCTGGTTCCGTAGTCTGGTTCCTGTAGTATGGTTAACCGATGACCGAACCAGCTACGTCCGCTCAGCAACCGAATCCAGGAATCATCTTCGACAACATAAACGCGTACCAGCGATCCGCCGCGTTGAACGCTGCGATCGAGTTGGACGTATTCACCGAAATCGCCCGCGGGAACAACAACGCGCCTGCTATCGCCAACGCGGTCAACGCATCGGCGCGCGGTGTCCGCATTCTTTGCGACTACCTCGTCATCAGCGGTTTTCTTACAAAAGACGCGGACCAATACTCGTTAACCCTCGATTCGGGTACGTTCCTGGACCGGAACTCGCCGGCGTATTTCGGCAGCGTCGCGCGCTTTCTTCTTGATCCCCGCCTGATCGCTCCATTTCTGAACTTGACGGACGTTGTCCGGACTGGAACAACAACGCTTCCCGATGAGGGAATTGTTAGTCATGACAACCCGATCTGGGTAGATTTCGCGAAGCAAATGGCGCCAATGATTTTCCCTTCGGCGATCGAGATAGCAGCCCTGGTTGCAGGCGACAAAGAGATACAGGTGTTGGACATCGCGGCCGGGCACGGGCTGTTCGGCATCATGATCGCCCAGCAAAATCCGAACGCGCGGATCACGGCCCTGGATTGGCCCAACGTCCTTGCCGTGGCAACCGAGAATGCTGAAAAATTTGGTGTGGCCGGCCGCCACTCGCTGCTGCCGGGCGATGCGTTCGAGGCGGAGTTTGGAGGCCCGTACGATCTGGTGCTGGTGACAAACTTTTTCCATCATTTCGATCCGCCGGCCTGCGAGAAGCTGATGCGGAAAATCCTGGCGTCGCTCGCGCCAGGCGGACGCTGTGTCACGCTCGATTTCGTGCCGAATGACGACCGTGTATCGCCGCCGATGGCAGCTGGATTCTCGATGATGATGCTGGGTACCACGCCGGCAGGGGACGCGTACACGTTCGCCGAGTACGACACGATGTTCCGCAACGCAGGATACGCATCTTCCGAACTTCACCTACTGAAAAAAGCTCCGCATGCCGTCATCGTAAGCAGGAAGGCGTAGCAAGCAGAACAGAAAGTTCATCCTGCCTGCCTACTGCTCGATCGGCTTGGGGCAGCGGAATTCGAACACAAGTTCAGCAGGGACACTCTGGCTGTTGCCGCCGAAGCCGTCCGGTTCGAACTGCCACTGACGAACCGCAAACATTACCGCCCCCCGGAAGAGGGGATGACCCTGAACGATGTTAACCTCCCGCACACGTCCTGTGCTCGGATCGACCGAGAGGTCGAGTTTCACGATTCCTTGGATCCGCGCCTGCCTTGCGAGGGGTGGGTATTTCGGGTCTACGTAGCGCTGAAATCGGTACTGGGCCGCGTGACTCAGTTTCGGCGCATCTTCTTGAGAACGGAGTGTTCCCACGTACCCACGCAATTCGTCAGCAAACGAGCGCGGTTTGCAAGGACCGGAAACAGACCGACAAG
>JAOAPQ010000049.1 GCA_025462965.1 Bryobacterales bacterium | reverse complement strand
TTCGATCCGGATGTGGTCCTCGTCTCGACCGACGATCCGGCCCACCTGTTGCTTGAACCTGCGCTGGCAGCTGGACGGGCGCGGGTGGTGTACCTGGTTCGCGCGACGATCGCCGTTCCATGCGGGCCGGATAGTTCCGCGCAGAGCACGGCTAAAACAGAACGGCTTCGCCAGGTGGATGGTGTCGTGGGCGTCAGCGAATCAGTCGCACGATATATGCGCGAGTGGGGCGGCGTGGACGCAGTCCATGTGCCTATCTCGCTGATGGAACCCGGGGCGCAACCGGTGCTCGGGAAATTCGAGAACCCGTTCGTGATGATGGTGAACCCGTGCGCGGTGAAAGGGATTTCCATTTTCCTGGAGATCGCGGCGCGGATGCCGGAGGTTCGGTTTGCGGCCGTACCGACCTGGGGCACGAATGAGGACGATCTCGCGGCGCTGCGACGACAGTCTAACCTCACCATTCTGGAAGCGGTGGAAAACGTGGACGAAGTACTGCGGCTGGCTCGCGTGGTGCTGGTTCCTTCGGTTTGGGCGGAAGCCCGCTCGCGGATGGTGCTGGAGGCGATGTCGCGGGGAATTCCGGTGGTGGCGAGCGATGTCGGCGGCTTGCCCGAGGCGAAGATGGGAGTTCCGTATTTAATTCCAGTGAAGGTGGTGACGCACTACCAGCCGGCGCTCGATTCGCGGATGGTGCCGATGGCGGATGTCCCGGCGCAGGATGTTGATCCCTGGGTGCGGGCGGTTGGGCGGCTTGTCACGGAACGAAGCCATTGGGAAGAGATTGCGAGTCAATCGCGGGCGGCGGCGATGAGGTATATCGGGGGATTGACGGTTGAGCCGTTTGAGAGATACCTGGAGGGAGTTTTGGCGGCGCCGAGACGGATTAGGAAGGAAGCGGTTTCCGGGGGCCTTTCGGCGGAGAAAAGGAAGCTATTGGCGCTGCGGATGCGGGAGCGACAGGCCACGAAAGACGATGGCCTGTCCTACGGAGGTGGTGAGGTGAAGTTGTGGTTTCCGCGGTGCGGAGATGGACCGTTTCGACTGTTTTGCTTTCCACACGCGGGGTCGGGCACATTCTTATACCGGAACTGGGGTCCGCACGTTTGCGCGGCGGCGCTGCCGGGACGCGAGTCGCGATTCCGGGAGCCGGCGTTCGAGCGCATCGAGCCGATGATCGAAAAGCTGGAACGCGCGATCACGCCGCTGCTTGACCGGCCGTTCGCATTTTTCGGGCACAGCATGGGCGGGGGCATTGCCTTCGAACTCACGCGGGCTTTGCGCCGGAGCGGGCGTCCTTTGCCGCGGGCGCTGTTCGTCTCGGCGACGCGCGCGCCCCATCTTCGCGATCCTCCAGCAGAAGGACCAGATCCCTCGGATGCGGAGATGCTGGAGGAACTGCGCGCTTATGGCGGCCTGCCTAGTCCGGAAGATCCGGAGTTGATCCAGGTGCTGCTGCCCATGCTGCACGCGGATACACGCCTTTACAGGAATTACGTTTACCGCGAGGAAGCGAAACTCGATGTTCCGATCTTCGCGTATCACGGCAGCAGCGACTCGATGCTTTCGCGGGAACAGGTGGCCGCATGGAATGAGGAAACCACCGGACCATTCAAATTCCGCGAATTCCCGGGCGGCCACTTCTATTTGCGGGACGAAGCCAGCGGATTCTGGGACGCCTTTCAGGCGGATCAAGGCGAGGTAATGGGCGATTCCAGATCGGACTCCGCGTCCTGAACGCGCGAGAGCGGCTCGGGGAGCTTACCGGCCAAATCGGCCCACGCCCAGAAGATGGTGGTGGATGCGCTGAGAGCTCCCGCTATCGCACCCACAGTGCGGATGCTATAGTGTTCCGTCGCCACGCCCGCGGCGGATAGGGAGAAGATCATGACGACATTGGTCATGGTATCGGTCGTGGTTAACACGCGCCCGCGGAAGTGATCCGGGACGTGAGTCAGCAGCATTGTCCGGTTGAGGACGTTGTTGATGCCCATGGCGAGGCGCGAGAGCGCTATGAAAAAGATGGCGGCCGCGAAGCTGGGCACCACGGCGAAAAGGATGTATGAGATGCCATGGACCAGGAAGCAGATGGAGACGGTGCGTTTGTATTCCTCGAAACGAAGCCGTTTGCCAAGCGAGTGCCCGATCACGCCGCCAGCAACCAGGCCGAGGCCGGCCGAGCCCCAGATCATGCCGATGCCCGCCGGTCCACGACGGTAAACCAGTTCGCCGAATAGGGTGAACAGGACTTGCGCGGCTCCGCCGCCGCTGGCCCAACCGACACCGGCCAGGCCGATCGCGAGGATGAGCGGTTCGGAATGCATGTATTTGAGGCTGGCCGTGAAGTCGTTCCAGAAGGCCCTCACTCCGGGAGAATGGGTTCCCGCGGCGAGTGGGCGGAAGTGCCCTTTGACGCGCCAGATGGCCCAGGCGCTGAAAAGGAACGAGAGCGCGTTCAGATAAAACGCAGATGTGTAGCCGAACTGCATGGTACTGATGCCGCCGAGCATCGTCCCGATCGAGAGTGTGAGCCATGCGGTGGTTTGGGTGAGGGCGTTGGCGGTGTGCAGTTCTTCGGCGCTGGCGATTTTGGGCAGGATGGCCGAGCGGCCGCTGGTGAAAAACGGGGAAGCAAAGGTGAGGAGTCCGCTGAGGAAGTAGAGAAGCCAATGCTGCTGGTGGGTGAGGATGAGGACGAAGGCGGCAGCGATGACGGAGCGGGCGAGGTCGCTCAGGATCATGATGGCGCGGCGGTCCATGCGGTCGAGCAGCACGCCGGCGAAGGGCCCCGCGAGGATGGAAGGCAGGACGCGCGCGATCATGACGCCGCCGACGGCGAGACCGGAGCCGGTGAGGTGCAGCGTGAGGCTCAGCACGGCGATGCTGTTGAAGTGGTCGCCGATTTCGCTGACCACTTGTCCCATCCAGGTGTAGCGGTAGTTGCGGTTGTGACGGAGGAGTTGCCAGAAAGAGTTCAATTTGCCTGGAGTTGGAGCATGGTATTACTCGGGGTCGGCGAGAGATGGCACGAGGATCGTAAAGGTAGCTCCCTTGCCGATCGCGCTTTCGACACGCACCGTGCCGTTCATTCGCTCCACCACGTGCTTCACGATAGACAGGCCGAGTCCGGTGCCGCCGACCTCGCGCGACCGGGCCTTATCGACGCGGTAGAAGCGTTCGAAGATACGCGGGAGTTCGTCGGACGGTATGCCGCTGCCGTTATCGGCTACCGTGATGAAGGTCTTGCCCTCGCGCGTGAGACCGCTTTCCACTTTCACTTCCCCTCCGCGCCGGTTAAACTTCACTGCATTATCGATCAGATTGATCAAAGCCTGTTCCAGGCGGATCTTATGGCCTAGCACCATCAGGTCCGCGGCGTCGCCGCATTGCAGTTTAACGCCCCGGACGCGGGCTTCGGATTCCACGGTGGTGAGCGCGGTCTCGATGGCATCGCGCACGGAGACGCGCTCGGGCTCGGGAGCCGGACGGCCGGACTCCAACTCCGAGAGCGTCATGAGATCCGCCGCGATGTTATTCAGGCGGATCGCGTGAGCCTGGATGATTTCGACGAAACGGCGATTGTTCTCGGTGTCTTCCAACGCGCCATCGAGCAGAGTTTCGGCGTACCCGCGAATGGCGGTGAGCGGTGTCCGCAGCTCGTGGGAGACGTTGGCGACGAAATCCTTACGGACACGCTCAAGGCGTTCGATATCGGTGATATCGTGGAGGATTATAATGGCGCCGCGGCTCTGCGGCGTGATGGCGAGCGGCGCGGCCTGTGCTTCAAAAGACTTCCCTTCCCCGGAGGAAAGCTCGAGTTTGTGCTTGAGCGGCCGGCCGGTGGCGATTACTTGGGTCAAGAGATTGACGAGTATGGGGTCGCGCACGAGATCGAGAACGGGAGTGCCAGGCGCGACGGGCCTTGCGGCTCCTAACGCGCGGGCGAGCGAGTCGTTGCAAAAGATAACCTGCAGGCGGTTATCGGCCGCAAGCACGCCCTCGCTCATGCTGGAGAGGATCGCTTCACGCCGTCCCGATTCCAAGCTTAGCCGGTCCAGAAGTTCATGGATCCGCGATGCCATGCGGCGCAGCGATTGATTCAAGAGTCCCAGTTCATCCTCCGCCTGCGGCATTTCGGTTTCAGGCAGCTTGGCGTCAAGGAGTCTTTCGGTGAGTGCCTGAAGATTGCGGATGCGCTTTGCAAGCAGAAGAGAAAACACGTAGGCAATAATCTGCGCGAGAGTTGCGGCCGCGAGAATCTCCAGAAGAGCCCGGAACGCAGTATCCATGTGGACGCTATCGTGCGCCCAATCCAGGGCGAGCAGCGCCAAAGCAATCAGCAGAAACGCTATCCAGACGCGGTTTCGGAAGAGACTCAGTTTAATCACAGATTCTTATGGTGGAACTGTGACCAATGTACCGCGCCGCCACGCTGTTTTATTGGCGACAATAGATAGAAATGGCACGCAAGCGTATTCCACATGCCGACCATTCGGACGGGCCTGTCCCGGCATTGCGGAAGGCTAGACCGCGCCCTCATCGTCCGGCCAAGCACGAGGCAGAGGAACATTTTGGCGATTTGTCCGATCCCCGGCTTTATCTCGACCGTGAATTCAGCCTGCTCGCATTCCAACGGCGCGTCTTACAGGAAGCCGAAGATCCACAAAACCCGCCGCTGGAGCGCGCCAAGTTTCTTTCGATCCTGACGTCAAACCTGGATGAGTTCTTCATGGTCCGTGTGGCGGTGATCAAGCAGAAGCTGGCGTCGGGATTGCTCGACCCGACAGCCGAGGGCAAGCTGGCGCTGAACCACCAACTGGACGCGATTCGCGCGGATGTCATGCAATTGATGGAGGAGGCGTATCGCTGCTTCCGTGAGCAGGTGATGCCGGCGCTCGAAGAAGCGGGTATTGAACTGCTGCAGTATTCTTCCTTGAGCAAGGCGGAGAAAGCATCGCTCGAGGCCTATTTCCAGCAGACCGTTTTTCCGGTATTGACGCCGCTGGCCTTTGATCCCGGGCGGCCGTTTCCGCATATTTCCAACCTGAGCCTGAACATTGCGGTAGTGGTGCGTGATGCGCAACACGTGGAGCACTTCGCGCGCGTGAAGGTGCCGGAGACATTGCCGAAGTTGATCCCGGTGCCTGAGCCTGCGCCTGCGCCTGAAGTTCCACAAGCAGGAGTGCCGGCCGTGCCCGTGCGGCCGCGGCAGGCATTTGTATGGCTGGAGCAGATGATCATGGCAAATCTTCAACGCTTGTTTCCGGGCATGGAGATTGTGGAAGCACACGCGTTCCACGTGACGCGGGACGCCGAAGTAGTGATCCAGGAGTTTGAAAGCGACGATCTGCTCGAAACGATCGAAGAGGCGGTTTGGCAGCGGCGCTTCCGAGCGGTGGTGCGGCTGCAGGTGAACCAGTACATACCGTCGCACATCCTCGACATTCTGGTCGAGAACCTGGAGATGGATCCGAAGGACGTGTACCGCGTCGCGGGTCCGCTGGATTTGAGCCGGTTGCGCCAGTTGATGACGATCGACCGTCCGGACTTGAAGGACAAGCCTTTCGCCCCTTACACGCCGCCGGAACTGATGCCGAAAGCCGAAGAAGATCTGTTCACGCTGCTGCGGCGCCAGGACATCCTGCTGCACCATCCTTTCGATTCGTTCCAGCCGGTGGTGGAGTTCCTGCGCAAAGCGGCTCGGGACCCGCATGTGCTCGCCATCAAAATGACGCTATACCGTGTGGGACGCAATTCGCCGATTGTGGAAGCCCTGGTGGAAGCCGTGGAGAACGGCAAAGAAGTAGCCGTGATGGTGGAACTGAAGGCCCGGTTCGATGAAGAGAGCAACATTGAGTGGGCGCGCGCGCTGGAACGTGAGGGCGTCCATGTGGTTTACGGAATTCTGGGCCTGAAGGTGCATTCGAAGGTGGCGCTGGTGGTGCGCCGCGAAGGCGAGGCGATCCGGCGATACGTACACCTGGGCACCGGGAATTACAACCCGGTGACCGCGCGGCTGTACACGGACATGAGCTTTTTCACCTCGAATGAGAGTATCGCCGCGGATATCAGCGAATTGTTCAATTACCTGACGGGCTACTCATCGAAGACAAGGTTCGGGCACCTGATGGTTGCTCCCGCAACGATGCGAAGCGGAATGGCGGCGCTGATCCGGCGTGAGATCGAATGGCAAAAGAAGGGCGAGCGCGGTCACATCATCTTCAAGATGAACGCCCTCGAGGATTACGAGATGATCCGGCTCCTTTACGAAGCGTCGCAGGCGGGGGTGCAAGTGGATTTGCTGGTGCGCGGCATCTGTTGTCTGCGGCCGGGCATTCCTGGCATCAGCGAGCACATCCGCGTGACGAGCATTATCGGACGTTTCCTGGAACACAGCCGCATCTACTACTTCCGCAACGGCGGCGAAGAGGAAGTATACGCGGGCAGTGCGGACCTGATGCCGCGCAATCTGGATCACCGGGTTGAGATCGTTTTCCCCATTGCGGACGCCCGGCTGGTAAAGCGCTTAAGAGACGACATCCTGACTTCATATCTGAACGACACGAAGAATGCGCGCGTTATGAAGAGCGACGGCACGTATGTACGAAAGAGTAACGGCGATCATAAAGGCGAAGTCGATAGCCAGTCGTTCTTTATTGAGCACGCTGCGGCGGCGCGAGCGTAGGTTCGGCGGACGAAGCCTGCTCGACGTTTTGGAGGTGAGTCAAAATTTGCCAATCCGACTGGAATTGGGGTAGCGTCCCGCGATTTTTCGGCGAGGATTCCAGCGTCGCGCCGACCTTCGCCAGCATGAGCTTATAGGCGATGAGGCGATGGGAACCGGGCGCGAGGATAGTATCGCGGGTCAGGCCGACAGTGGAATCGCCGATTCGCAAAACGGGCGCGCCATTGGCATCCAAGTCCGGGCGGCCCTGGCGATCGAGTTCCTTGAAATAAGTCTTCACTTCGCGCCGATTGCTGAAAACGCCGTCCTGGTACGCGCGGGCCAGGATGGGCTGAAAGCGCAGCTTGTAATCCGCCCACAGTTCGCGGCTCCCGATTGCGCCTTCCCGTTCCGATTTCTTGGCTTCCTTGATGGACGCAAGTTCCGCGGTGCGGCCTTGCGCCTTCAGTTGCGCTTCTCGGAGGTTAAGCTCCGCCATGTGCGCGGTCGGGTGCTTCTCGTAGTTGTGCTGCGGATTGAAGCGGCCGGTGATGGCGTATGCGGCCATGAAGACGGCCAGCTCATTCGAGCGAAGGAGCATGGGGATGATCCACTTCTTCGAACGGAAGCTCACCTCGGTACCCTTGCGGCAATCGACGCTGCGTTTGACGGGGCCGGGAAGCTGGGAGAATTTTTCGGCCGAGAACATCAATTCGGGGCTCTTTTCTCCGTAATGCGCAAACGACTTCGTGATGGCCTTGGGACTGGTCATGCCGAAATCGTTCAGATGGTCCGGTTTGGCGGAGCCGGGGAAGTACCGGTTGATCAGGCCGCGCGCGAAATCGGCGCAGTTGCGGGTGAAGCCGTTGTAGTGGTTCACATTTGGCAGGGAGTTGAACTCTTCAACCAACGCGGCGTCCTGCTCGAGCGTGGTTCTGACGCGGAAGCTATAGATGTCGCGCGCGAAGGTGCTACCCACCATGTCGCGCCAGTGAGCTCCCGATGTGGCCGCGCCGCAGGTGGCTTGGGGGCAGACGGCGCCCAGGTATTTTTGCCTGTACGCTTCCTGCAGGAGCCGCCGTAATTCGGCGTTGCCGTAAAGCGGGATGTTCTTCGGATCTTCGACGCCGTAGAGATATATCGTCACGGGCGCGATGTTCCACTCGTAAGGCTGGTTTTCGCCGAAGCCGGTGTAATTCGCGATCACCGAGCCCTCTTCGTCCGGCTTGCAGAGACGGAGCCGCGTCGGTGTGTCCATGCAGATGCCGGACACATAAACGGCAGAATGACCCGCGCTCGTGAATTCGGAAACTCCCTTACCGGTGGATTCGTGCAGAAGCAAAGCAATATCGGCGCGCGAGGCGCAAGGAAAAAATAATAGAAAAAGAGATAGTATTGTTCCGCGCATTCCCAGTGCGTCGGACGTTGCAATCCTTCCACCAGTAACGGGAATTAATGTAACGTTAACGACATGCCTTGTTTACTGCTTATTCTGGGTCTTGCGTTCCCACGCCTGGTGCTCCTGCTGCTGTTCTTTTTCACAGACTTCCTCTCGCGGGCGTACCATGGACTACTTCTGCCTCTTCTGGGGT
Source organism: Bryobacterales bacterium (assembly GCA_025462965.1). Lineage (GTDB taxonomy): Bacteria > Acidobacteriota > Terriglobia > Bryobacterales > Bryobacteraceae > JALYXI01. The sequence continues at coordinate 15,220 of JAOAPQ010000049.1, read as the reverse complement.
TTATTTTTCTTCCCCTCACGACGCTTATCTACGCGTGGATCGTGAATTCCGGGGCGCCGGTGTCTGGTTTTTATCTGGTGGCGATTGTTATTTGCGTCGTGGCGGACCTGGGGTTAATCGGCCATGGGGCAACGCGGCGGGGGTGAGTGGGATGTCTAGCGGCGGTCCCGCAGTTTCGAGAGCAGGCGCACCATCTCCATGTAAAGCCATATCAGGGTAACCATCAGGCCGAACGCGCTGTACCATTCCATGTACTTGGGCGCACCGGCACGGGCTCCCTGCTCGATGAAGCCGAAGTCCAGGATCAGGTTCAACGCGGCCACAGAGACGACAATCAGGCTGAATACGATGCCGATGGGGCCGCCGCCGAAAATTCCGGGAATCTGCACATGGAAGAACCCGAGGATCATGCTCATGAAATAGACAAGCGCTATGCCTCCGGTGGCAGCGACCACGCCCATGGTGAATTTCTGCGTGGGCCGGATGAGGCCGGAGCGGTACGCGAGAAGGAGGCAAAAGCAGGTGCCGAACGTGGCCGCGACCGATTCCATGGCAATGCCGGGAAAACGCAGCTCGAACATCGCCGAGAGCGCCCCGAGGAAAAGTCCCTCGAAAAGGGCATAGATCGGCGCCGTGATGGGGGACCATTCCTTCTTGAAGATGGTGACCAGCGCGGCGGCGAACCCGCCGAACACGCCGATCATGATGTAACCGCTTACGGACGCGGGGTCTCCCGTGGTGAAGAACCGGTTCCAAGTCCAGATAGCCGTGGCAAAGACGCAGAGCAGCAGGATGCCGGCTTTATTCACCGTGCCGGAAACGGTCATGCTGTCTCCGTAGCCGGCTCGGGCGCCGGTCACAGTGTACGTGGTCCCGCTAAACGCGGGATTACCGGATGTCATACTTCCATTTTGCACGACCGGGGATCACTTTGGTTAATTACAACTAGCGCTTCGGTGCGTAGCCGAACGTCACCGTGAGCGCGACACTGCGGCCGGGCATAAGCGTCAGGACGTCACCGGGTGCGGCGACCGAAGTCGTTGTAGCAGCCGGCGTCACGCCAACAATGCTGTGCTTGTCCAGGAGATTGTTGACGCTAAGCCGGATCTTGGTGTCCCTGAAACGCGATTCGCTCTTGATCGTGTAATTCAGGAAAACATTAGTGATGTTGAAGGGCTTGATGGTAACCGCTTCGTTTGTGGAGCCATTATCGTTGTACATCTGGCCGATACGCTTATTGAAGAAACCCAGGTCCCAGTTCTGCCGCTGGTAAGTGAGGCCCACCGTTTCGGTATTTCGAGGAGCGTTCTGGACCCAGCGCTCCGTATTGACATACTTGGCGTTGCCGGCGGTTCCATTCAGGTACAGGTAGAAACCAAGGCCCAGTCTAACGTTGCCTTCGGCTTCGATTCCCTTCGTGACCGAATCTCCCGTGGCGAAATAAACAGGCTCGCCAGTTGTGGGATCGGGAGATGCCGAGTATGGGTTTTGAAAGTGGGTATGGTAGGCGTCGAAATCGAAAGTGACCCTGTTATTCTTCCAGACTGTGCCGACCTGGTAGGTTTTTGCCTGCGTCGGTTTCGGAAGAATGGCGACCACGGCGTTCTTCACATCGAACACGGTGCTCGGCGGAATCACATTGCCGGTGGCGTACTGGGCGTACACCGACCAGTTCTGCTTGAGGCGGTAATTCGCGTCGACCGACGGCTGCCAGGAGCGGTAACCGGCGGTGTGCGTGACGAAGGCGACTCCGTTGAGGCTCCCGACCGTCTTGCCGTTATCCGCGAACTGTTCCAGGTGCTGCTGGTAATAAGCCATCTTGACGCCGCCGGTGACACTCAATTTCCGGGTGACCTTAAATTCATACTCGGCATACGGTTGGACCGATTGCGTGATGAACTGTTCGTGGAAATTAGGTAAAGCCGCATTTACCCAGGTTCGGGGATCGGAAGGAACCTGGTAGCGATCGGTATACGCCCACTCATACCAGATACCCGTTCGGAAAATGCCCCGCCCATGCTCCTGGCTTACACCCAGAGTGTCGCCGATTTTGCGATACCCGTTCAGTTTGTCTGTCGCGCTGGTCTTGGTGATCGTGGTGCCGTTATAGTTTTGCTTGTTCCAGTACCGGTACGAGTAAATCTTATCGTCCAGCCGCCAACCGTGGCCGAGGTCCGTACTAATTCCGATGTACTCGAAGTCCGATTGTACGTGGTAGTAGTTATAGCGGAAATAATCCGGCCGGTTGGGATCGTTGCTCAACAAGTAGTTATCGCCGAACTGGGCTACTTGCGCCCGAGTCGGCCCCTTGGTGTTGGGAGTGTTAGTCCAGAGATCGATGATGCCGAGAAACGCAGACACTGTCGTCTTATCGCTGAGCTTGTACTGATACTTCAGCGAACCGGCGTCACGCTTCTGAAAGTTGAAGGTCTGGTAGCCATCGGATTTTAACTCATGAAGGTCGACGAAAAGGCTGGACTTATCGCCCAGGAACTTACCGGAATCGACAGCCAGGTCAAGCAGGCGCGTATTGAACGATCCGTAGGAGACGCTTGCCCGGACGTCCGGCTCAGGTTGCGGTTCGCGGGACAGCAGATTGATGGAGCCGCCGAAGTTGGTCGGTCCGAGCGTCGAAGCAGATCCCGGGCTGCGATCGAAAACCGTGCCGCCGATCCACTGAGAAGGAAAGAATGCCCAGGAGTGGTGGGTGGGACTGTTAGTGTCGTTGAACGGAATACCATCATAGGTCATGGTGAATTGACCATCCGCAAAGCCACGGAAGTAAGTCTTGCTATCCCCGAGACCAACTCCGTTCGAACTGACGCTGAACGTGCCGGGGGCCATTTGGACGATCTCGGTGTAGTCCGCGACCGGCGCGGTGAAGTTGTCGATGAATGGCGTACCGATCACGGATTGCGCGGAACGCGCTTCGAGCGAACTTTGCGAGGGCGCGATTTGCATCGCGATTTCAGATGACGCTTCGACAGTCACCGCCTGACTCATGTTCGCGACGTTGAGTGGGATCGAAAGATCCTCGGCTCCGCCCGCGGCTAACTGCACGGCCTCGCGGCGGCCCGTGGAAAAGCCGGGTGCAGACGCTTCGACGGCATAGGCGCCGGGGGGCAGACCGCTGGCGGAAAAGTGGCCGGACGCGTCAGTCGTCGTCTTGCGGGAGAGACCAGTGGAGTTGTTTTTGATCACCACGGTCGCGCTCTGGATAGACTTTCCATCTTTATCCAGGACAACTCCCGTGAGCGTCGCGGCGCCCGCATCCGATTGCGCCCGCAGACCAGCCGGCCCCACGGCACAAATAAACACAAAAACGCCAAGCACGACCGCACGGCGCCAATAACTCACAATACTTTTCATAACGAATCTCCCACACAGAACTTAGTAAAACGGATTCGCTATAGTAACGTGCTAAATGTCACAACTTAATGACAAGTACATCAGAAGTGAACGGCAATCGGAGAGGGGTCTTACGGATGATTACGGTATGGGGAGGAACACGCGAAAGCTGCTGCCACGGTGCGGGGCCGTGGTGACGCGCATGGCCCCGTTGTGCATGCGCACAATACCGGCAACCGCGGCAAGCCCAAGACCCCGCCCGAAGAACTTTGTTGTGTAGAACGGGTCGAAAATCCTTGGAAGAGCTTCGGGTTCCATTCCGTGCCCAGTATCGCGAATTTCGAGATACACGTAATTGCCTGGAGGGATTTCTCCTAGGATGTGATCGCCCTCGGTACGCGCTTCTTCAACTCTTTCCGATCCGGTGGCAATCACGACGGAGCCCGCCTCCTCCCCGACGGCTTCGCCAGCGTTCGTCACCATGTTAAGGATGACCTGACGCAACCTATCGGAATCGCCGAGTATGGCGGGCAGACGGGGTAACTCCCAGCGAAGTTCGACGTTGGCGGGGAGGAGCGCGCGGATAGTTGAGACGGAGTCGGAGATCAGCGCGGACAAATCGAGCAGGGCCAGTTTGTATCTGCCCTTGCCCGCGTAAGCGAGCAGTTGCCTGGTCAGATCCGCCGCGCGTTCGGCGGATTTGACAATCTCCTCCGCAAAATAGCGATTGCTATCGAAAGCCGGCAGGTTGTCCCTGAGCATGCAGGCGTTGCCCAGGACCCCGGTGAGCAGATTGTTGAAATCGTGGGCGACTCCGGCCGCGAGCGCGCCGATACTCTCCAGTTCCTGCTTGCGGCGCATGGCTTCTTCCGCGCGACGGCGTTCAAGCGTGGAACGTACGCGAGCGCGCAGCAGGACAGGATTGACCGGCTTGAAGAGGTAATCTTCCGCGCCGAGCTCGATGCAGCGGGCAACCGTATCCATGTCGTCCAACGCGGAGATCAGAATCACGGGAGTGCGGCAGAGTTCCTGATCGGACTTGACGATTTCGATCACCTGCAAACCGTTCATTCCGGGCATGATCAGGTCCAGCAAAACGAGGTCGAAGCGCTGGTCGCGCATGCGCTGCAGACCGGCCTCGCCCGTCTCGGAGGTCGATACGTCGTACCCGTCGCGTGATAACCGCCGGGACAGCATGTCGCGGTTAGCCTCATCATCATCGATGATCAGGAGGGACCCGCGACCCGGTGCGACGTCGGGCGGTTTGCAGTCAACCTGAACAGGCGCGGCGACGAAGATGGGTGCAGCCGTTTCGATTTCCGACGCGAGTTCGCGCGTGGCGCTCCGGATTCGTGCCAGATCCGGGAGCATCGGCTGGGGAAGTACTTTCTCGAGCGCTTCGCCGGCGCGCCGAATGCGATCGAGAGGCTGCGACATCAGCCTCCGCAGCTGAGCCGTTGCATCCGCCGGCAATCCATTGGAGTCCCCGGCGAGAACGTTCTGAATCGCATCGAGGTTATGCTGGGTGTCCTCACGGATTGCGTTCAGGAGCCGAATCGCTTCCACGGAGTCCGGCAACCCGCCCAGATCCTCCAATAGCATATCCACGTATCCGGAGATGTGATTGATGGGAGTGCGCAGGCTGTGGCGCAGTTCCGCTGCTGCTTGCTTCGATAACACGTCCGCCGGTCCCAACTATCCATCATGGCAGACTTGAGCCGAAATCGGCCCCTATTTCGACGCCGAGAACTCGGTCCACTCGCGGGAGTCCATGTCCCGGAGAAGGTCCTTCTGCCACTTGAATTCGGGATGTTTGGCCAGATGGTCGGCGGCTTTGAAATCCCTGCCGCAGGCATGGCCGGCGTGAGCCTGGAAGGCGAGGCGTTCAGCCATGCCGGAATCGGCGACCTTGTTCTGGACGGCGCCGGCGGGGCCGTAAGGAGACTGCCAGTCACCCATGCCGCGCGCAGAGAGTTCAACATGGCCGCAGAGCGTCCGTTCGCTTGCCGACTCGCGCTGCTCAAACGTGTCGTAGTGATCGCCCATGAACTTCTCCGCCACGGCCGCGTCGATCCGTCCCTTGTTTTGTTCCATCAACTGGTTCCAGCGGACGTGACGGGCGTTGGCGCTGTTGCTCATGTCCCGAACCGGGAAATCGGTTTCTTCCTTGATCAGTTTCTCATTAATGGGGAAGTTGGAGCCCACGAAGTAGCCGTCCATTTTCCGTTCCAGCGTCACATTTTTAAGCCCGAGTTCCAGGCTGGCGATCTCGCCCGTGTTGCGATCCGCCACAAGCCAATCGTTGGCGTATCCGCCGTTGTTGCCTTCCTTCATGATGCGCGCGAAGTCATCGATGGATTTGGAATACTGCATCGCCTTGCGGGCGCGCACGAACTCGGGGATGCCGTTCGAATCCCACCCGGAGAAAGCGGTGATGGTGGTTTCCGTGATCATGATGCCGGCGGCGTTGATTCCGAAATCGTCGCCGCTGTGGATGAGGCCGGGCGCGCCATCCATAACGAACCGGTTTCCGTTCGCGGGGACGATATCGAACACCATGGTCCAGCGCTCGCCGTCGAGATATCCGGTCCAGTTATTGTGCGCGATTACGGGCCGGCCGTCTTTCGTATAACTGCCGGTGGCGACGAATGCGCTGCAATGGTCGCCGGCGACGGCCGCCTTTCCGGGCTTCGCGCCGTGCTGCGAGTTGTACTGCTTGGTGTAATACGACCACTCGAGCCCGGCGTTCAGGGCGACCACGTCCCAGATATCCAGCTTGACGCCGCGAGCGTTGAGTCCGGTGACGATGCCCTGCAGCTCTTCCCGGTATTCCTGCTCCACGTGCGGCCACAGCACCGTTTTTGCGGCATTGCGGTAGAACGACCATTTGCGGTGATTGTCGTGTTCGAGTTCGAGCGCGATCACTTTCTGGAAATCCTGAATCTCCGGCGCGAGGAGGAACCCGTGCTGGAAGCCTATCTCGGAAGGCGTTCCTTCCAGATGGACGAAGGTCCAGCCGTTTTGATCCGGATTGCGGGAGGCGTTCTTGAGGCGCGGATCGGTTTGAGGCTCGCGGGCGCCGAACAGGGCGGTCGCGGCCAGCAGGCAAATCAGCAATGCTCTTCTGGCAGTCATTGGAATCGATTATAGGCAGAATGAGGGTCGGGCCGAGCGCAGCGACTGCAAGAGCCGGCCGGAAAGGTACCGGGTGAGGCACTAGGGTAAGTTCCCGTGACCGGCGTGATCCATCATAGAGGTAATGGAACAGGTGAAACTAACAGCCCACGTGAAGGCGGGCGGATGCGCGTCAAAGTTGAATCCGGCAATTCTGGAGCGCGTACTGGGGACCGTGCCGCGGGTCAGCAATCCCGACGTACTGGTGGGCTTTGACACTTCCGACGATGCCGGCGTTTACCGGATCACGCCCGACCTGGCGCTGGTGCAGACCGTCGATTTCTTCACGCCGGTGGTGGACGATCCATACACTTTCGGCGCGATCGCCGCCGCAAATGCGTTGAGCGACGTGTACGCGATGGGCGGGGTTCCCATCTCTGCGCTCAGCATTCTGGCCTGGCCGGCGGGCGGTGAGTTGCTTCATCTGGAAGCCATCATGAAAGGGGGCGCGAGCAAGATCCATGAGGCCGGCGCGGTGATTCTCGGCGGGCATAGCGTGAGCGATGAGGAGATCAAGTTCGGCTATGCGGTGACCGGGACCATTCACCCCTCGCGCATCAAAACCAACTCCGGCGCGCGTCCGGGCGATGCTCTGGTGTTCACGAAGCGACTGGGCACGGGCGTGGTTTCGACGGCGTTGAAGCGCGGCATCGCGCGCGAGAGCGACGTGGAGGCCTCCATTGAATCCATGCTCACGCTTAATCGCGCAGCCTGCGAAGCGATGCTGCGCTTCGATGTTCACGGATGCACGGACGTGTCGGGGTTCGGATTATTGGGGCATGCGCGCGAGATGGCCGTGGGGAGCGGCGTAACGCTGGAGATCGATGTCGCCCGGCTGCGCTTCCTTCCCGGCGCGGTTGAGTATTCGCGGCAGGACGCGCTTTCGGGAGGGCTGAAGAACAATCGCGCGTTTGCCTCGTCGTGCGTCGAGACCCACCGCGAACTGCCGATTGAAATCGAAAACCTTCTGTACGACCCGCAGACGTCGGGGGGCCTTCTGATTTCGCTACCCGAAGAGGACGCGGCGGCGCTTGAAGGCGACTTTCCCGCCGCGCACCGAATCGGCCGTGTGGTAGAAAAGACCGGAAGGGTGATTCATCTTGTTTGATACGGACCCGCTGATTATCGCGCTCGATGTAGACAGCGCCGCCGAGGCGTGCGCGCTCGTGGATGCGCTGGCGCCGGAAGTGACCTTCTACAAAGTCGGCATGGAATTGTATGCCGCGGCAGGAATGGAGTTCGTCCGCGGACTGGTGCAGCAGCGGCTTAACGTGTTTCTCGACCTCAAGATGTACGACATTGGAGAAACGGTAAAGCGAGCCGTCGCGCAGGTAGCGAAGACCGGGGTTCGATTCCTGACGGTACACGGATCGAGCGCAGTGATGCGCGCGGCGGTGGAAGGGCGCGGCGCGGGTACGCTGCGTCTACTCGGAGTGACGGTGCTGACCAGCTTCGATGAAGAGGACCTTGCGGACCTGGGCTTCCGCTGCGAGGTGGGCGACTTGGTTGCGCTGCGCGTGAAGAACGCGATGGCCGCGGGCGTGGATGGAGTGGTTGCATCGCCGCTCGAAGCGCGCAAGGTGCGCGAACGTGCCGGTCCGGAAGCGATTCTGGTGACGCCAGGAGTCCGCTCCGGCGGCGCATCGGTTGGGGACCAGAAACGGGTCGCGACACCGGCCCAGGCGATTCGCGACGGCGCGGACTACCTTGTGATCGGACGCCAGGTGACGCGCGCGAACGACCCGCTGGCGGCAGTGCGGGAGATTCGATCCGAGCTGGAACAGTCGCGCGCCTGAGCCGCGATGGTCGAGGCCACACAGTTCGTCGCTCACTACGGCTACGCCGCGATCTTTGTGTTGCTGACGCTCGGCATTGTGTTGCCGCTGATTCCGGATGAGACGATCCTGGTTTTTGCGGGCATTATGATTCACAAGCAGACGCTCGATCCGGCGGCGACGCTTGTCGCCGCGTATGCGGGCAGCGTCTGCGGAATTACTCTTAGCTACATTCTGGGGCGGACTGGGGGGATCTGGCTGACGCGCCATGGCAAACATCTGCAGCGCACGCACGAATGGTTCGCGTGCTACGGGCGGTGGACGCTTTTCTTCGGGTACTTCATCGTCGGAGTGCGCCACGTGACGGCCCTGGTGGCGGGCACGGCGAAGCTGGAGCCCCGTGTGTTCGCCGCGTATGCGTACTCGGGCGGTTTGCTTTGGGTGATTACCTTTCTTTCAATCGGTTACTTCGTGGGCGATAGCTGGGAACGGTGGGGGCGGTATATCAACGGCGGATTGCTGATTGCGGCGATCGCCGCGGCGGTGGCAGGTTGGGTGTGGTACCGGCAAAAACACCGCCGGTGAGACGATCTATCCTTAGTTATGAAGGTTGCTTTTGTCGGTTTGGGCAGAATGGGTTCCGCAATGGCGCGGAATCTTCTTCATGGCGGACACCAGGTAACGGTTTATAACCGGACGCGCAGCAAGGGCGAGCAGCTTGCCGGGGAGGGCGCGCAGGTCGCAAACTCGCCTGCGGATGCGGCTCGCGACTGCGAAGTGGCCGTAACCATGCTTGCGGATGACGGCGCGGTCGAAGAAGCCGTTTTCGGCGACGGCGGACTCATATCCGGGTTGAAGGCGGGTGCGATCCATATTTCATCCAGCACCATTAGCACCAACCTTGCCCGGCGCCTCGCCGCAGAACACGCCAAACACGGACAGCACTACCTGAGCGCACCGGTTTTTGGCCGCCCCGAAGCGGCGGCAGCGAAGACACTGCTCGTCGTTGCCGCCGGAGACGCAGCTGACATAGAGCACTGCCGGCCGGTGTTTGATTCCATCGGTCGGCAGACCTTCATCGCCGGGGCGGAGCCGTGGCAGGCGAATGCCGTGAAGCTCTGCGGCAACTTCATGATCGCCAGCATGATCGAGGCTTTCGGGGAAGCCTTTGCGACCCTGCGCAAGGCCAACGTAGCTCCCCATCTGTTCCTTGATGTGATGAACGCGCTTTTCGCATCTCCTGTGTATGCCAACTATGGGCGCATCATCGCGGAGGAGAAGTTTGATCCGGCGGGCTTCGCCTTGAAACTCGGCTTCAAGGACGTCCGCCTGGTGCTCGAAACGGCGAACGAGTGCACGGCGCCGATGCCATTGGCCAGCCTCGTCCGCGACCACTTCCTATCCGCGATCGCCCTTGGCCAAGGTGATTCCGACTGGTCGAGCCTGGCGCGGGTCGCCGCCCGGAACGCGGGGCTCTGATCCCCCTATTGCGTATCCTCCGGGCTCACACTGCTAAATTGGAGTCTTCGAGGGCCATTGCTTTGAAACGCTTCTCCATCATTCTCGCGCTTTGCCCACTGCTTGCGAACGCTCAGAACCTCAAGGAATTCGAAAGGAAGGTAACCGAGTTCACGCTGCCGAACGGTCTGCATTTCACCGTCTGCGAACGGCACGAAGCGCCGGTCATTTCCTTCCATACTTACGTGAACGCGGGTGCGGTCGACGACCCCGAGGGGAAGACCGGCCTCGCGCATATGTTCGAGCACATGGCCTTTAAAGGAACGCCTACCATCGGAACCAAAAACTGGGCGCTGGAGAAGAAGGCGCTCGAGGAAGTCGAGCGCGCATATGACGTGCTCGAGGCCGCGCGCAACGAGGAGAGAAACAAGCCCGACGCCGACCGGACCAGGATCCCGCAGCTCGAAGCCGCGCTGAAAGCAGCCATTGAGAAGGCGAGTTCCTACGTCGAGCCGAATTTGTACCCGCGCATCATCGAGGAAAGCGGCGGTGTGGGGTTGAACGCGGGAACGGCCGAAGACTCCACGGAGTATTTCTACAACCTGCCGGAAAACAAGATGGAGCTCTGGTTCCTGCTAGAATCCGCCCGCTTTCTCCACCCGGTGTTTCGCGATTTCTACAAGGAACGCGACGTGGTGCGCGAGGAGCGCCGTATGCGCACCGAATCCGACCCGCAAGGCAAGCTCATGGAGACCTTCCAGGCAACGGCGATCATGGCGCACCCGTATCGAAGGCCGCCGGTTGGGTGGGCGAGCGACATCGAAAACCTGCGCATGGGGGACGCCGAAGCGTTTTTCAACAAATACTATGTGCCCGGCAACATCAACATAGCGATCGTTGGCGACGTGAAGCCCGCTGAAGTCCGGCGGTTGGCCGAGAAGTATTTCGGTCCGATCGCGAAGAAGCCGCTGCCTTCTCCTGTCGTAACTGTCGAGCCTCCGCAGGACGGGCCGAAAATGGCGCAAGTGGAATCGCCCAGCCAACCCATCGAATTCATCGGCTACAAGCGCCCCGATCAGCACGATAAAGACGACGCGGTTTTCGACGTCATCTCGGGCATTCTTTCGAGCGGCCGCACGGGGCTTCTGTACCGCGAACTGGTGCGCGATCAGAAGCTCGCGCTGGCAGCCGGCGCCGATGCGGCTTTTCCCGGCACCAAGTATCCGGGGCTTTTCCTCTTCTACCTGGTCCCGTCGCTCGGTAAGACACTACCCGAGAATGAAAAGGCATTCTATGGCGTGATCGATCGCCTGCGCAAAGATCCGATAGACGCCCAGACGCTCGCCCGCGTTAAAACCAAAACGCGCGCGAACCTCATCCGTCAGCTGGACAGTAATTCCGGATTGGCGCGGCTCCTGACCAGCGCATACGCCAATTACGGGGACTGGCGTAAGATCTTCACCGACCTGGAGGACGTGGAGAAGGTTACCGCGCAGGATGTGCAGCGCGTCGCCAATCAGTATTTCACCGATAAGAGCCGCACCAGCGGATTCCTTTTCCAGGGAGCGCAGAAATGAAGAACCCCGGTACCGCCGTCAATCTAGTTGGCGGTGTTTTTATTCTTGCCGCCGCCCTCACGGCGCAAACCCCTAGTTACAAGCTCCTCCACTACCCGGCACTACCGGAACTGAAGCTGCCGCATATCGAGAGTTTCACTCTCCCCAACGGCATGCAGCTTTACCTCCTTGAAAACCACGAACTGCCGCTCGTCCGGGGGGTCGCTCTGGTCCGCACGGGCAACCTGTTCGATCCGCCCGAGAAGGTGGGCCTGGCCACCATAACCGGCGAAGTCCTGCGCACCGGCGGAACGAAATCCAAAACCGGGGACCAGCTTGATGAGCAGCTGGAAAATCTGGCGGCCTCGGTCGAAACCAACATCGGCGAGAGCTATGGTACCGCCTCGTTTTCGGCTTTGAAGGAAAACACCGATGAAGTGCTCGGGGTATTCAAAGAGGTCCTTACGCACCCTGAGTTCCGGCAGGAAAAGATCGATCTTTCGAAGGATCAAATTCGCAGCGGCATCTCCCGCCGCAACGACGATCCAGGGGGGATCGCCGCCCGTGAGTTCGCCAGCCTGCTTTACGGAAAAGATACGCCTTACGGGTGGAATATCGAATATGCCACCGTCGACAGAATCCAGCGTGCCGACCTCATTGATTTTTACGACCGTTACTTCTTCCCGGCTAACATCATGCTCGCGGCGACCGGCGATTTCTCGGCGCCGGAACTCCGCGCGAAGCTGGAGAAACTTTTCGCTGACTGGACCGTGCGAAAACCGAAAGTGCCGCCGTTCCCACCCGTGCGCAAGGAGGCGGAACCCGGCGTTTTCCTCGTCACCAAAACCGACGTCACCCAAACCACCTTCCGCCTCGGCCATCTCGGCAGCACGCTCGACGATAAGGATTACCCCGCTCTCCAGGTAATGGCCGACATTCTTGGCAGTGGCTTCCAAAGCCGGCTCATGCAAACGGTGCGCACGAAACTCGGGTACGCCTACGAGATCTCGGCAAACTGGGGCGCGAACTTCGATCATCCAGGGCTGTTTGAGATCGGGGGCAGCACGAAATCCGCGAACACGGTGGATGCCATCAAAGTGTCCGAACAGGAACTGGAAAAGATGCGCACCTCCGAAGTGACCCCCGATGAGCTCGAAACCGCGAAGCAGGCGGTGATGAACAGCTTCGTCTTCAACTTCGACACGCCCGTGAAGACGCTGAACCGCCTCCTGCTCTACAAGTACTTCGATTATCCGGATGACTTCCTGTTTCGTTACCAGAAGGCCGTCGCGGCAGTGACACGCGCCGATGTTCTGCGCGTCGCGAAAGAACGCGTGAATCCCAAGGTGCTGACGGTTCTCGCGGTCGGCAATCCCAAGGATTTCGGCAAACCGCTCAGCGCCCTGGGAATGCCGGTAAAGGAACTCGACATTTCGATTCCGGAGCCGAAAAAAGAAACCTCGCAGGCCAGCGCGGAGACGCTGGCAGCGGGTAAATTGCTCTTACAAAAAGTGCAGGAGGCTTCGGGCGGAGCCGGCAAGCTCGCGGCCATCAAAGATGTCTCGCAGCATCAGCAGATGCAGGTCGCGCCAACGGGAGGCGGGCTGAAAGCCGACCAGTGGAACCGATGGATTGCGCCTGGAACCTTCCGGCAGGACGCCAAGTATCCGTTCGGCAATGTCGCAGTGTATTTCAACGGGAAATCAGGGTGGATCGTTACGCCGCAAGGCGGCGGAGATCTCCCGCCCGCACAGCAGAAACAGGTGGAAGGCGAGCTATTCCGGCTGTACATCCCACTGCTCCTGAGCGACCGCAATCCGGACCGCAAGGTAAATCTTGCGGGCGACGGAGTGCTGGAGATTTCCGACTCCAGCGGCAACTCAGTGCGCATTACGATCGATCCCAAGACCGGGCTTCCCGCGAAGGAGGAGTATCAAACCCTGCAGTCGCAAGGCCCGCCAACCGCGACTACGCAGGAATTTACTGCTTTCCATACGGTAAACGGGGTGCAATTACCTGCGAAGATCGCGATCCTGCAAAACGGGAAACCGTTCGCGGAGGTCACGGTCGCGGACGCCGCCATCAACGCAGGATTGAAGCCCGAGGAACTCAGCAAGAAACCATGACCCGGAGAACTTTCGCGGCGTTGGCGGGGTTTCTTCCGCTCCGCTCGGCAGCTGAAAACAAGATCGATCGCGGCAAGCGAACAATTGACGAGGTCATCGCCGCCCTGGGGGGTGAGAATTTATTGCGCATGCGGGACCGCGTCGAATCGGGCCGTGTGTACTCGTTCTATCGCGAAGATCTCACCGGACTTTCGCGCGCGAAGATTTACACGCAATACATCGACAACCCGCAGCCCGGGAAACTGGGTGTCCTCGAGCGCCAGGCGTTCGGAAAGAAAGAGGAGAGCGCCGTCCTTTTTATCGATGGCGAAGGGTACGATGTCACGTTTCGCGGGGCGCGGCCGCTTCCCGATTCCCTGATCGAGAGATACCACGACTCCACGCGGCACAATTTCTTCTACATCCTCCGTATGCGCATCAAAGAGCCGGGACTGACGTTCGAGTTCAGGGGCAACGATGTCGTGGAGAACCAATCGGTGGACATCATCGACGTCATCGATGCTCAGAACGAAGTAGTCACTGTTTACGTCAACACACACACAAAGCTGCCATTGCGGCAGCGGTTCTACCGCCGTGATCCGCTCACGCAGGACCGTATCGAAGAGGTGACCCGTTTTTCGAAATATAAGGACGCTGGAAAAGGTGTGAAGTGGCCGCTCGATCTGCAGCGCGAGCGCGATACGGAGAAGCTGACGGAGATTTACGATGAGGCCGTCAGGATAGACACCGGGCTCCGGCCCGAACTGTTTCAGCTTCCATCAGGCGTGAAACTACTCAAGAAGGAAAAGTCCTAGATCAGTTGGGGAGCGCCGCCCTTAGCAGGATGGGATAGGAACGGCTTGGTATAGAACTTCGGACCCTCGATGATCACTTCATGCTGGAGGCGCTCGGCATCCACGCACGTCCAGCGCTCGACAGAATGGAGCTGATCGCTGTGGGGATGCGCATTCTGATCGAGCCATACTTTTTCATAAAGCCGATGGAGTCGATGACGAGCGTGTCGCCTTCCCACCAGCCGATCGATTCGCCGAAGAACGAGGGGTCGGGATCGGCCGAATGCTTGCTGCCGTCAGTGGGAATCACGCGGTAGTAGGAATAGAAGTAAAGGAACGCGACCGCGTTGGGTGTTTGTAAAAATCATGAAGGGCAGGCCGCTGGCGCTATGGCGGGGCGCGCCCCCAATGATGCACACCGCTTCGGGATCCACGGTCTTGGTGCGGTTGTACTCGTCGGCCTTGAGGCCGGCGGGCGTGAAGGGCAATTGAAAGCCATGCAGGTCTTTCGCGATATTGCCGACGGGTTTGGTTTGCTTCGAGCCTTTCCAATATCCGTTCAGGCCCGGGTGGCCGTCTGGCGCGCGGCGTGCGGGCTTCACCGGGCCGGTAGGCTCCGATCCCACAAAATCGGAGCCTGGAGCTTCGGCCGGAGCCGGCGCGGGAGTTTGCGCAATTGCCGCCAGGCGAAGCAAACTGACCTCCTGTCGCTTGACGAAGCCGAGGTCAATAACACGTTACCGCAGATCGCTCTTGGGCAGTACCGAATATCTCCGGACGACCGCTGTTGGGCGAAGCGCTTTCGCTTGGCTTCCCGCATCCCGGTCTCTGCCGCAGTGTCGGATTTAGCCTGGCGCGCGGAAACCGTACCCGCGGACCCTGTTTGCGAAGTTCTGCTCCTGCAAGTTTGATCTGGAAGACCCCGAACCACGGTTTTCGTGAAGATTGCGGCAGCCCCACTGTCGCATCGCAGCGCAACCATCAAAATGAAGGCGTTTTGGTTTGAGCGT
>JAOAPQ010000036.1 GCA_025462965.1 Bryobacterales bacterium | reverse complement strand
CGGTCGATCAGTTCGCCGCGGAACGGATTGGCGACCGCACGCCGCTGCCCACGTTCGAGCTCGGCATCGACGCACTGAGGACCGGAATCGACAATGCCGGTGGCGGCTTTCCGCGTATGCTCGGGTCATTTATCTCGTGGCGCGATCCGCACACGCCGGTGGCGAAGGAGATCGTTCCGCAACTGGCGTTCGACCGCCTTTTCCGCAATAACTCGGCGCCGGTGGTGTCGAGCATCGATCCCAATCATCCGTCGGTGATCTCTTCGTTGCAGCGCGATGAGACGAGCGTGCTCGATCTGGTGATGGAGGACGCAAAAGCGGTCCGGCGGCAGGCGAGTTCAGCGGACCAGGTGAAGCTGGACGAGTACTTCGAATCGGTTCGGTCGGTGGAGCACCGCATGGAAGCAGCGCTGCGCCCGCAGAAGCGCTGGATCAATCAGGGCAAGCCACCGGCCGAGCGGCCGGGGTCAGGGATTCCGGACTCGCACGCGGAGCATGTGCGGATGATGCTCGATATTCTGGTGCTGGCGTTCTGGACGGATACCACGCGCATTGCTACTTTCATGTTCGGAGATGCGCAGAGCGGACAGGATTACTCGTTCCTTCCCGGGGTGAAGGGCGCGTTCCACGGGCTTTCGCACCATCTAAACGAAGAAGCCAAGCGGGCGCAATACGAGAAGGTGATTAATTGGCATACCGAGCAGATGGCTTACTTTCTTGGGAAGGTGAAACATCTGGATGAGGGCGGGACGTCGCTGCTCGATAATTCCATGTTTTTGTTTGGGTCGACGCTGAAGGACGGGAACCGGCATGATCCGGAGAATCTGCCGCTGATTCTGGCGGGACGCGGGAAAGGGACGCTGCGGCCGGGACGGAGATTGCGGGCTGAGGTGAAGACGCCGTTGTGCAATTTGCATCTTGCATTGCTTCAGAGGATGGGGGTGATGGAGAAGGCGTTTGGGGATAGTACGGGGGTTTTGCAGGGGCTGGGGTAGGTGGGGTAAGTTAGGCGAGGAGGCCGGGGAGTTTGCCGGTGCTGTCGGCGAAGCGCTCCACCGGCGTGCCGAAAGCTTCCAGCATCGTGAGCCAGAGATTCGCGAGCGGCGTGTCGGGCGATGCGATGTAGTGCTGGCCGGAGACGATCCGTCCGCCGGCTTTACCTGCCAGCACGAGCGGCAGATTGTGCGGGTCGTGCTTGTTGCCATCGCGCAGGCCCGCGCCGAAGAGGATCATCGAATTATCGAGAACTGACGATTCGCCTTCCTTCATGTCGCGGAGCTTGCGCAGAAGATACGCGTACTGCTCTGTGTGCCAGCGGTTGATTAACTGATACTGGCGCAGCTTGTCGGCGTCGTTCTGGTGATGCGAGATGGAGTGGTGCGCGCCGCTCACGCCCTCGACGAAGGCGAAATTTTCGTTGCTTACGGCGTTGCCGAACATGAACGTGCAGATGCGCGTGGTGTCGGTTTGGAAGGCGAGCGCGATCATGTCGAGCATCAGGCGGACGTGCTCGGCGTGCTGGCGCGGCATGGCATCGGGCTTTCCCGCGGGATCGAGCCTGGCGCGCGGCTTCCAGCGGCTCGGGCTGGGCCTGGTGACACGATCGAGCCGGACTTCCAGCTCGCGGACAACGGACATGTATTCATCGAGGCGCTGGCGATCGGCAGAGCCGAGCTGGCCGCGGAGCTGCCGGGCGTCGTCCTGCACCTGATCCAGCACCAGCACGTCTTCCTTGCCGGCGCTATTGTTCGGAGTGCAGGCGCGGAAGAGCCGTTCGAAAACGAGGCGCGGATCGATCTCCTTCGCGACCGGGTTCGTGGGGCCGCTCCAGGCGATGTGCGAGCCATAGACACGGGTGTACCCGACGTTGGTATCGACGCCGGTGGCCACGGGAGCGGTGCCGAGCTCGAGCGAGGCGAGCGGCGTGCGGCTGCCCACCATTTTCGCCGCCAACTGGTCCATGGAGACGCCGTTGCAGTTGATGTCGACGCCGAGCGTCTTGCTGACGGTGGTCGAAGTGAGAAAGCCGGCGGTCTTTATGTAGTGCCCTTCCCCACCCTTGGCGGAGGCATTCCACAGGTGCGTGGCAATGGTGAGATCGTTCTTGAACTCGCTGAGGGGTTCGAGCGTGGGCGAAAGCTTGAAGGCGCTGCTGACGCCTTCGGGCGTCCACATATCCTCGCGGACGCCGTTCGGCATGTAGAGAATGGCCATGCGAACGGGAGGCCGGTTTTTCGCCTTCTTGGCCGCCGGCAGCATTGCCTCCAACCACGGCAGAGCCAGCGTGGCGCCCGCGCCGCGCAGGACGGTGCGGCGGGAGATGGGAAATCCGTTCTTCATTTGCGGCCTGCCTGATAGCGAAACGGCACGCTCAGCACGATTTCGCGAATGAGCGTTTGCGAACTGTACTGCTCCTTCTCCAGCTTATCCATGATTTGATCCACCGTACACGAATCATTTGGCGAGAGGCCGCGCCCGAGCGCATAGCCGAGCATTTTGGAGGTGAAGTTCCGGAAGAAGGCCTGCTTGCGTTCGAGGAGCACGCGCTTGAGCGCGTCCGGCCCATCGATTTTGGTGCCGTCGGGCAGCTCGCCGCGATTATCGATCGGCTTGCCGGAATCTTCGGTGCGCCAGCGGCCCACGACGTCGTAGTTCTCGAGGGCGAACCCGAGCGGATCGATGCGGCTGTGGCAACTCGCGCATGTCGGGTTGGCGCGGTGAAGCTCCAGACGCTCGCGCAGGGTTTGGGGCGGGGCGCCGGCGTGATTTTCGTCGAGCGCGGGAACGTTCGCCGGCGGAGGAGGAGGCGGCGTGCCGAAGATGTTCTCGAGGATCCACTTACCGCGCAGTACGGGACTGGTGCGTTGGGGATAGGACGACACGGCGAGCACGGCCGACATCGTGAGGATGCCGCCGCGATGACTGTCGGGCGGGAGGTCCGCGCGCTTCGGCTGCTGATTCGGTTCCTTGAGATTCAGGCCGTAAAGTTTGGTGAGCTTGTCGGTGAGGATAGTGAAATTGGAATCGATCAGATTGAGCAGGGAAAGATTCTTCGACAGGATTTCCTGGAAGTACAGCACCGGCTCGTAGCGGATAGCCGCCTGGATTTCGGCGTCGTAGTAGATCGGGAACAGGTTCTGGTCGGGCTTGATATCGCGGCCGAGTTCGCGCGTTCCGAGCCATTGCTCGATGAAGCGGGTGGCGAACTCGCGGGACTTTTCGTCCTTCAGCATGCGGCCCACCTGCGCGGTGAGGATGGCGGGGTCGCGCAGCGCGCCTTTTGCAGCAAGGTCGAAGAGGACGCCGTCCGGCATGGTGCCCCAGAGGAAGTACGAGAGGCGGCTGGCGAGCGCGTAATCGTCCACGAGGCGGGGATCGGGTGCGGGATTCGGAGCTTCGATGCGGAAGAGGAAGTTGGGAGAGACCAGCACGGCGGCGAGCGCGAACTGAATGGAGTGGTTGAAGGTCTCGCCGCGCGTTTGAGCGCCGCGGAAAAGAGCGAGATAGCGGGTGACGTCCTGGGGCGACGCGGGGCGGCGGAAGGCTTTCGGGAGGAACGCTTCGAGGATTTTCGTGGCGGCGGCTTCGGGCGAGAGCGCGGGGCCTGGCTCGGCGATGAGGAAGCGGGCGCGCGCCTTGGGATCTTTTACGGCGTAATCGAGCGATTCCTTCGCGGCTTCGAGATATTTTTCGGCGTGAATGGGCGAAAGGAACAGCGTTTCGGCGGCGTTGTCGAAGCCTTCGCCCCCGGCTCCATCGGCAGGGAGCGCGTGGGCGGCGTTCACGTGGATATCGAGGAGATCGCGGATGGTAGCCGCATACTCGTCGCGGTTCAGGCGGCGGATGGGGTAAGGGCCGGGGAGGGGCCCGGCGGCGCAGGCCTTTGTGCGGAGATCGGCGTCGAGCCAAGTTACGAAGTTTTCGCGGTCATCGAGCGTGGGGGCAGGCAGGCCTTTCGGCGGCATCTCGGAATTGCGGACGCGCGTGAGGACTTTGTTCCGGGTCGCGGGATCGTCGGAGACGAAGGGGACGAGGTTCAATCCGGCCGCGGGCGATTTCCCCTGGTGGCAGCTTTGGCAGTACGTTTTTACGAACGTCTGGGCTTTGTTTAGCGAGAACGTGGTCTCCGCGGCCGCCAGCAGGTTGGCCAGCGCGAAGAACAGTGGTGCAATTCGGGCCGTGATTCTTAATTGTAGCTGGGGGCGACAGACCGCAAAACAACGATGGCCCGTCCTACTTGCGTTTTGCGCAGAGGAGACCCAGACACAGGCCGATCATTCCGACGGCGATTAGTTTGCGCTTCTCGGTGAGAGGGATGAAGCGGGTACCGGTATCCGTGATCTCGAAGGCGCCCACGGGGATCGCGGCCAGGCCGCCGCCGCCTCCTTCGCCTTCCCCTGGTTTGCCTTCGCGGGAGCTATTGCCCGATCCTCCGCCAAAGCCGTAGGCGATGCGGGCTACCGGGATGACGGTTCTGCCGTTTGCGACGATCGGGTCACCGTAGACGGCTTTCACTGTGGCGCTGTTTTTCACACAGTCAACGACGGAACTGAGGAATTCTGGCATGGTGCGGTGGCTGCAAGTTGAGGGCCGACCCGCCGAGTCAGGGTTTCGAGGGGATGGCGGCGGAGAGGACTTTCGGGGAGCCGGAGGTAATGAGGAGGTCGTCCTCAATCCGTACCGCGATGCCTTTGTATTTCTCGAAGGCGGGCTTAACGGCGGCGATGAACTTGGTGTTTTCAGGAGTCTTGGGAAGCGCATCGAGCGCGTCCGGGCGGATGTAGAGACCGGGCTCGATAGTCACAACCATTCCCGGAGCGAGTTCGATGCCGGGCTTTTCGAGATCGTGAACGTTCATACCGAGATGGTGTCCGGTGCCGTGCGGAAGCCAGATACGATACTCGTCGTTGTCCTTGTTCGTGATCAGGCCGAGGGCTAGAAGGCGGTTCTTGATGACGTCGATGCCCCGGTCCCTCCAGGTGGCGGCGCCGGGAAGGGCCGCGGCGATGGATGCTTGCTGAGCATCGTAAACGATGCGGTAGATCTCGGCCTGGTTCTTAGTGAATTTTCCGTCGACGGCAATGGTGCGGGTGACGTCCGCGCTGTACTGTTCGTATTCGGCGCCGGCATCGACCACGACGAGGTCGCCGGATTGGAGACGTCCGCGATTCTCGTTGTAGTGAAGCGTAGTGCCGTTGATGCCTGAACCCACGATGGTGGGATAACCGAAATGGGCGCCCCGGCGGGTGAAGGTGAAATCGAACTCGGCCTGCAGGTCGCACTCGCAGCGGCCGGGGGCGGCGGCGGCGATGGCGCGTTCGAAGCCCTCCGCAGTGATGTCGATGGCGTGCTGGATGAGCTCGATTTCGCGCGGCGATTTGATCAGGCGTAATTCGCGGAGGACCGTCGAGGCGTCGTGCACGGTAATGCCGGAGGACACCTGGGCGACGGCGGCCGCGAGCACCTGTTCATGACGGTATTCGACGGACTCGCGCTCGCGGGGGAGGAAGAGATAAAGCTGCGCCCTTTCAGCTTTGACTGCATCCTGGAGGGGCTTGTATTCCTTCTGCAGGAGATCGAGCTCCGCCTTCTCCGGCGTGGTTTCCGAAAGTGCGGGAGGCAGAGCGGGAAGTCCGAGGACGGCGCGCAGATCGCTGGTGCGGAAGATGTCTGAGATGCCGCTGAGCCTCTGCGCTTCCGGGGACGTGATGACTTTTCCGGTGAAGATTTCGCGGCTGCGGGTTTTTGTAGGAAGGAAGAGAAGTTCGCGGTGCCCGGCGGCTCCCGGGACCAGGGCGAGGATGGCGCCGGTTTGTTGCACGCCGGTCAGGTAATAGAAATTGTTCTCCTCGCGGTAAGGCTGATCGGTATCGGCCGCGTAAACGTGGGGCTCGGCGGCGAAAAGGATGAGAACGGAATTGGGCCCGATCTTCTTCATGATGCGCTGGCGCCGCAGAGCGAGTTCGGCGAGGCGGACGTTTTCGGGCTGGGGCGCGAGCGGGGGAGCTTCGGCGTAGAGGAAAGTCAAAAGCACCGGCAACAAGATTGCGGGCGG
>JAOAPQ010000035.1 GCA_025462965.1 Bryobacterales bacterium | reverse complement strand
TATGAGTTACACGCAGCCGATCGTTGTGACGCTCGACCCGCGGTCGGCTGCCACGGCGGTGGATCTGGCGAGGCAGTTGGACCTTGCACAGCAGGCGTGTGAGGCGATGCGGCGCGATGCGGAGTTGGTGACGCAGGTCCGGGGGCTGAAGACCCGGTTGGCGACGCTAAAGGGCAAGACGGAGGATACGGGAGTGACTGCGCTTGCCGTGACGCTGGATGGGGAATTGGATAAGGTGCTGGGGGATGAGCGGGGGATCGGCGCGCGATTGTCTGCGGTGCTGGGGGTTGCGGACAGCGCGGACCGGGTGCCGCCGGCACAGGCGTACGCGATTTATCAGGAGGCCGCGCAGGGTTTGGGCGCGCTGACGGCGCGTTGGCAGAAGCTGCAGGCTACGGAAGTGGATGCGTTGGATGGGCAGCTTCGGATTATGAACATTCCGGCGCTGGTGAGGTGAATGAAGAAGACGACAGGCCACAAAGGACGATGGCCTGTCCCACCGGCAGACGTAGCACAGGCAGATGTGGTGCAGGGCTGATCTGGTGCAGGGCTGATCTGGTGTAGGGCAGATGTGGTACTGGGCTGATCTGGCACAGGGCTGATGTGGTGCAGGGCGGCGGGAGCCAAGACTAGGAGGACTTCAGGACTTCTTCCGCGTAGAGCGCGCCGTGGGGAGTATCCTCGTGCTTGAAGAAAATGTAGAGATCGCGCCCGGTCGCGGATAGGCGGCGCGCGTTTTCGGCGATCCGGACGCGATCCTCGGGCGAGTAATCGGGCTTGCGAAGGCGGAAGTAGATAAAATCGGCCGTGACAACCTCCGGCACTTCCAGGTCGTCCGATTCGGCGACACAAAGCGCCGCATTGTGGTCCCGCAGTAAAGCGTAGACTTCGTCCGACAGCCACGAAGTGTGGCGGAACTCGAACGCGAAGCGCACGTCCTTGGGCAATAGCGGCAGATATTCCGCCAGCACCTTGACATCACATCGGAACGAAGGCGGAAGCTGGAACAGCACCGGTCCCAGCCGCCGGGAGGTCCGCAGCGGCTCGATTGCTTTCAGGAATACTTCCGTGAACGGCCCCGCTTCTTTCAGCTTCATAATATGCGTCAACTTCATATGCGCCTTGGGGCAGAACACGAAATGCTCGGGCGTCGCCGCCACCCATTTGGTGAGCGTGGAGGCGGCCGGCAAAGTACGGAAGGTGTAGTTGATCTCGACGCAGTTCAACCGGCTGCCGTAGTATTCGAGGAACTTCGTCGCGGGCAGCTTGGCCGGATAGAAATCGGGCTTCCAGGACGGATAGGCGAAGCCGGATGTTCCGGCAAAGATGCGCGGCATGTTCTAGAGCGGGACGTCGATCTGGTTCAGTATATCCTTGATGATCTGATCGCCCATATGCGAGCGCTGCGGCGCGATGCTGCTGCGAGCGTGCACCACTACGCGATGCCCGAATACAGCTACCGCCAGCCGTTTCGCGTCATCCGGCAGCGCGTACCCGCGGCCTTCCAGCAGAGCACGCGCCTGAACGGCCCGATATAGCGCCTGCGAACCGCGCGGGCTCACGCCGAGCGAGAGCGAATCGTGCGTGCGCGTTTTCTCCACGATGGCGAGAATGTAGTCGGCGAGCGAATCGTCCACGGTGACTTGCCGCACCGCTTCCTGGATCTGCAGCAACTCGACCGACCCGAAGACGGGCCGCGCCATTTCGCCCGAGACGCCCTCCACCTGGCGCAGGATTTCGCGTTCACTGGAGGCATCCGGGTACCCGACCCTGATCCGCATAAGGAACCGGTCCAGCTGCGATTCCGGCAGCGGGTAGGTGCCATGGTGCTCCGCCGGATTCTGCGTCGCGATCACCATAAACGGGTCCGGTAACTCCATTCGCCGCGCGTCGATTGTGACCTGCCGCTCGTTCATGGCTTCGAGCAGCGCGGATTGGGTCTTGGGTGTGGTGCGATTGATCTCGTCGGCGAGAAGGAAATTCGTGAAAATCGGGCCCGGCTTGAACTCGAATTGCTCAGAATGCGCATTGTAGACGGTGACGCCGAGCACGTCGCTCGGGAGCATATCGCTCGTGAACTGGAGCCGGTGAAAGTTGCAATCGATGGCGCGCGCGAGCCCGTGAGCCAGCGTGGTCTTGCCTACGCCGGGAACATCCTCAATGAGCAGGTGCCCGCGTGAAAGCAGGCAGACCAGAGCCAGCCGGACCGTCTCGGCCTTCCCGCGCAGCACCAAGCCGAGCGCCGCCTCCAGGTTGTGCAGCGCTGGGGTATCCACGATTGTCAAGGACATTCCTTTCTACAGGTTATCGCGGTTAGACCTCAAGTCCCACGGCCCGCATCAGTTCGAGCGCGTTGCTCTTTCGAACCACACCCTCGCGGATGCGGTAATCGAAGGTGATGACGCCGTTCTCCAGATGATCTTCAAAGTGCTGGTTCGAGGCGGCGGGCGCAAGGGCATCGGCGATCGCGGTGAGGGCCAGATCGTGCGTTGTGACGAAACCGATGGCCCCGCGGCGCAGGAGACCGCGCACCACAGCTTCGGCGCCGATCCCGCGATCATGTGAGTTGGTACCGTTCAACAGCTCGTCGAGCAAAAAGAGCACGGGCCCCTCGTCGCACCGCCGGACGATTTCGCGCAGCCTGGTGATTTCAGCGTAGAAACGGGATTTTCCGTCTTGCAGCGAATCGTTGACACGGATAGATGCCCCGACGCGCAGCCGCGTGAGGGTGAGGCGTTCGGCGCGCACGGGCGCTCCCGCCAGCGCGAGCACCGCGTTCACGCCGGCTGTGCGCAGTAGAGTGCTTTTGCCCGACATGTTCGAGCCGCTGATCACTACAAGGGGGTGGACGGCGGAAAGCGACACATTGTTCCGCACGCAAGCTTCGGCCGGCAGCAGGGGGTGTCCCAGCGCCTCGCCTTCAAAGCACACGGGGCCTTCGACCAGCTTCGGGAAGGGGTCGGCCGGACGATCGAAAGCATAGCCGGCAAGCGCGCACAGCGCTTCCAGCTCGCCAATGGCTGCCAGCCAGCGCCCCGTCGAGGGGCCGGAAACCGCCCGCCACCGTTCCACCGCGAAGGCAATCTGGGTTGTCCAGAGAAGGGGCGGCCCGAAGACGCGGAGCACGACATTGTCGCGCGAATCGAGCAACTCGATGAGGCGACGGAGGGACACGATGCGCTGCGAGGCGGTTCGGCCCTGGACATCGAGCGCGGCGCGTAAAGCCGCCAGCTTCGGAGCCTGAAATCGCTCGGCTTCGAAGCGGGCCAGCACCTGGGAGAGGAGCGCGAGATCGTGGCCGGGCTGTTCCACTGATCCGGCGACCTGGGCGATGCGGGCGCGCAAGGGCAGCCAGAACAGACCTTCTACGGCGAGCATGGCGATGAGCGCGACCCGCACAGCCGGGTTCCCGGTCTCGGTGGCGATCAGGGCGACGAGGAGTCCCGCGGTTATCAACGCGAGCACCGGCGCGAGCACCTGTGCGACGCGGGGGAAGAGGACGGGCGGCGCGGCGCCCCAGGCCGCCAGTTCGTCCGGATGGACGCCGGTCCGGAAGTCTTCGCCGAGAACGGCGAGGTCTTCGCGTAAATCGATCCGGTCGCGCAATTCGGTCACGGCCTGCTGGCGCGCGAGAATTTCCTCACGGTCGGCGGGCGCGAGCAGCCATCTAGCGAGTGTCGCCTCGCCGGCGCGGGTACGGGCGGTGGAGAGAAGTTCGAACAGGGAGGCTGGGCCGAAGAGATCGAGATCGTCGGCGTAGGGATGGCGCGGGTCGCGGAAACGCTCGCCGGTTTCGCCGTTTCCTGCCCAGCGATCTTCGACGCGCTCGATGGCGTGGGTGTAGAAATCGATGGCGCGCTGGGCGAGGCGGGCGCGCTCGGTGACGCGCGAATGGTAGCTGACGAGCGCGATGAAGGCGGCGAGCGGCAGAGCGAGCAGCCACCCGGAAATTGCGCCGGTGAAAGCGAACCACGCGATCGCGGCGGCGGTTAGGAATAGAAGGAGCCGGGCGATTGCGATGCGTCGGGCGGCGAGGTCCGCATGGACGAGGGCTTCTCGCCGGGCCGTGAGCCGCGACTCGTACTCGGCGCGAGGCGCGCCCGCGGCATTGGTCATCTTTTGATTGTAGAGGCGCGATGTATACTGAAGTTTCCGCTTTTGGGCGCGTAGCTCAGCTGGTTAGAGCGCCTGCTTCACACGCAGCCAGATGGCTTCTAAAGCTTCTGTCAATTTTCCACGCTTCTAATGGTTTCAACAATGTGGGGAATCTGCTTTTCGCTCAAAGCTAACCCCAGCGGCTCCAGCGCAAAGAGTTTTGACACGGTTTTGCCATGGTTCGATCAGGCCGAACGCTTACCCCCGATGTTGCCGAAGTCTCTCATCGCAAGCTGTCCGTATTCGGGCCGATACAGAAGGGACAGGTCGGAATGGTTGCCGCGAAAGCCGGGGCGGCATCTTGCCCGAATGGAAGACTGCGTTCAGGGCCGAAGAACGTGGACTTCCGCGATCGGCTGAGCCAGGAGATCTGGTGAGCGAGTTTCGAGCACCGCCGCAATGCCGCCGAGGCGGAGCTGGGTGAAAGCACGTTGGGGTTCAAGCAGGTTCATGGGGAGGTTCCTCGTTGAGAGTGGTTGAGTCTTGCTGAGAGCGGGCTTGAATTAGGTCGCGATACAGCGTGAGCTGGCGGATGAGCGGATCGACCTGGCGCAGGTGCAGCGACAGTTGCGGACGGTGTTCCAGGTAGCGCATTGATCAGCGGCTCGATCAACGTTTCTGTCGATTTTCCATCAGCGCGTACCGTGGATGAGCGTCTTGAGGTTCTCCCACGACCATCGGTAGATTTTGTCTTCTGCTCGCGCCGCTTGGGGTTTCCTACAAATCTTACCCTTATATCCCCAGAGCAGAAAGTACGGCTTCCCTTCCGCCCGGGCAATTCGCACTTCCGCGTTCACACCAGTCGCGGTATCGGTGTGCTCTCCGCAGATGACGATAACCTGATCAACTTTCTTGATCCTCTGTCGCACTTTCTCTTTCCAGTCTCCGCTAAGCTCCGCCTTTACCAACCAGTCGTGCATCTCAAACGGGGTATCTGAGTGTTTAGCTTGCCCCACGAGCAGAATTCGCAAATCCGAATCATGGTCGTAATCGAAACTGGTGAAGACCCGAACGGGAACAGGCCTTGGTGGCGGCACCATCAGGCCACCGAGAGGCTTTGTGGGAGGCGGGAATGTAGGAGCAGAAAAACCTATGCCGTAGTATCCGGGAACTGGATCTGCCTGAAATTGGTGGTGAAACGGCATCGGGGAGGTGAGCGCATGGATGGTAGTCTGCGAAGCGATGCCGAAGACGTTAGACCCGTTCCGTTTTCTAATCATTGCTGTCGCTGGATGGATAAATCAGCAGCAACAACACGCAATCGACTACTTGCGTGAAGAGAACCGAGTGCTTCACTCTCAACTCGG
>JAOAPQ010000031.1 GCA_025462965.1 Bryobacterales bacterium | reverse complement strand
TGATGCGCATCATGATGGTCATCTCTTCGGCACTCTCTTATTTCATCAACGAAGCAATGGCGAAAGCACGCTACGCGAAGCTGGAGAAATTCGATTTCGAAGCACCGCTTACGTCGCTGGTCTGGCTAACCTCGGTAGTTTCCATCGCCCTTACCTACGTAGTGTCTTACTTCATCATTCCCGACCTAGCCGGGGACACGACCTTGTGGTGGAAGCTCTCGAGTGTAATTACCTGCGGGACCCTGGCTGGCGCGGTGATTCCGGAGTTGGTGAAGATCTTTACGTCCACATCATCGTGGCACGTGCGGGAAATCGTAAGCTCCTCGCGCGAAGGCGGTGCATCGCTGAACATCCTTTCGGGACTGGTGGCGGGCAACTTCAGCGCGCTCTGGCTGGGGTTGGCGATGGTTTCTTTGATGGCGGTAGCTTACGGCGTTAGTACTCTGGGCCTCTCCGGGCTCATGGTGGCCCCTGCTGTCTTCGCATTTGGCCTTGTCGCATTTGGCTTTTTAGGCATGGGGCCAGTGACGATCGCCGTGGATTCATACGGACCGGTTACGGACAACGCGCAATCCGTCTACGAGCTGTCGCTCATCGAGCAGGTTCCGGGGATCGAGCACGAGATTCGAGCGAAGTACGGGTTCAGTCCGAATTTCGAACGGGCCAAGGAGAACCTGGAGGAGAACGACGGGGCCGGCAACACCTTCAAAGCAACCGCGAAGCCGGTGCTGATCGGCACGGCCGTGGTCGGCGCGACGACCATGATCTTCTCGATTATCGTCGCCCTGACGAACGGTCTGACCACGAACCTCGCGAATCTGTCCATTTTGTATCCTCCGTTCCTGCTCGGCCTGATCAGCGGCGGCGCGATCATCTACTGGTTCACGGGCGCTTCCATTCAGGCGGTGACCACGGGCTCTTACCGGGCGGTTGAGTTCATCAAAGCAAACATCAAGCTGGAAGGCGTCACGAAGGCGTCGGTAACGGATAGCAAGCGCGTGGTTGAGATATGTACCCAATACGCACAGAAAGGAATGTTCAACATTTTTCTGGTGGTCTTCTTCGCGACCTTAGCCTTTGCCTTCGCGGAGCCGTTTCTGTTTATCGGCTATTTGATTTCGATCGCGCTGTTCGGGCTCTATCAAGCGATTTTCATGGCCAATGCGGGGGGCGCATGGGACAACGCGAAAAAGATCGTCGAGACGGAGCTGAAGCAGAAGGGCACTGAGCTGCACGCAGCCACGGTTGTCGGGGATACGGTTGGGGACCCGTTCAAGGATACGTCCTCGGTGGCCCTGAACCCGATCATCAAGTTCACGACGCTTTTCGGGTTGTTGGCCGTGGAGTTGGCTGTGTCGTTGTCGCACTCACAGGGCTCGACGCTCACGCGGAGTTTGGCTGCACTCTTCCTGCTGGTAGCGCTCGTTTTTGTGTGGAGATCGTTCTACGGTATGAGAATTCCTCGCCACGGCAACGGCTGATCTCGGGCAAGCCCAAGGTCAGTTGGGCCATGAAGATGAATAAGCCCGAAAAACACTTTACACATTTGCTGTTTTTTTGCGCTAATCTTTTTTTTGCGCTAATCTATAGGTGCTCTGGTCATCATTCTCGCGCGTTAAACGATGGACGCTTCCGAAAGCGCTCTAAGCCGCGAAGAAATGGAACGAAGACGTCTGGCAGCAGCTCAACAACTGCTAGGCGGCCAATCACAAGCGAAGGTGGCTCGCATGTACGGCGTGAGCCGAACAACCACCTCACGTTGGCACCATGCGTTGTCCAGCACTGGTGTAGATTCTCTGCGTAAGCGCCGGGCGACCGGCCGCCCAAGCCGTCTTACTCCCGAACAACTCCAGGAAGTCTCGCGCATTTATCGAGAAGGCCCGCTGCTGCACGGCTTCACCGCCGACCGTTGGACCACCGCCCGCCTGGCGACCGTGATTGAGGCGCGTTTTGGCGTTCACTACGACGAGGATCATGTCGGGCGATTGATGCACAAGCTTGGTCTTCGCAGCCGCCGGAGCTCTTTTTACAACCCGGCGATGTATGCTTCGGCCGAACCCCAGCCGATTGAAGCACAGCAGGCTTTTTCGGGCTAATACGCCGGCGGAATTTGTGGTTCGTATCGGGACCCGGATATTCGAATCCCATGTGCGTCGCGTCGGCATCCGAGAGTGCCGCAACAATGAAACTAAGGGATTTAAATATAAAATGTCCCGTAGTTACCAAGTCGCATATTAATATTGAGGTGTGCTATTTGCAACCAAGCCGCGGCCTATGAAACTGGCCTATGCGGCGCTTCTATTATGCGCGGTTGCGCCGCGTGCGCAAGCTTATTCCGTCCTCACCCATGAGGCTATCGTAGATACAGTTTGGGATAATTCTATTAAGCCGCTCCTGTTGAAGCGATTCCCGGACGCGACACCGGATCAACTTAACGAAGCGCACGGCTTCGCGTATGGCGGCTGCATCATACAGGATGTCGGGTACTACCCCTTTGGCAACCACCTGTTCAGCGACCTGGTTCATTATGTCCGCACCGGCGATTTCGTCCAGGCTTTGATCTCGGAATCTAAGGACCTGAAGGAGTACGCCTTCGCCCTGGGTGCACTGGCACATTACGGCGCGGACGTCAGCGGCCATCCTATCGCGACAAATCGCGCGGTCCCGATGCTTTATCCGAAACTTCGCCGCAAGTACGGCAACGTCGTCACCTACGACCAGGATCCCGCCGCGCACATCAAGACAGAGTTCGGCTTCGATGTGCTGCAGATCGCTCGGGGGCGTTATGCGCCGAAGGCTTACCACGACTTTATTGGATTCCAGGTCTCAAAAGAAGCTCTCGACCGAGCCTTTCAGAATACTTACGCACTGGCGCTGAAGGACGTGTTCATGTCCGTGGACCTGGCGCTGGGCACTTACCGCTTTTCCGTCAGCACACTGATTCCGGAGCTGACCAAGGCGGCGTGGTCCCTGAAAGGAAAGGAGCTCGCTAAGAGCGACCCGACCATCAACCGCAAGAAGTTTCTCTACAATATCTCACATGCGAGCTATGTGAAGGAGTTCGGCGCCACCTACGAGAAGCCAGGCATTTTCGCCCGCCTGCTGGCGTTCTTTTTCCGTGTGCTCCCTAAAGTGGGTCCGTTCCGCGCTCTCGGGTTCAAGGCTCCGACACCGCAAGTAGAGGCCTTCTTCCAGCAGAGTTTCGATACTACTGTCGACCACGACCGAGGGTACTACGCCGAAGTAAACGCGGGGACCCTCAAAATTGCCGACGTCAATCTGGATACCGGCCGGCCCACCCAGCCCGGCGAATACCGTTTGGCAGATGAGACTTACGGCAAGCTGCTTGGGAAACTCGCCGCAAAGCATTTCCAGAACGTCACCCCCGAGCTGAAAGCGAATATCCTGGCTTTCTACACTTACATGGATATAACGCCCAAGGCTAAGGTTCAGGCTCCTCTCGAGGCCCTGAGAGCCCTCTCACCGAGCAAAGTGTCTACATTCTAGTATTACTGTGTTAAAAAGTTCTGATCTGATTCAAGCTTAGGCCATGACAGAGATAATCTGGTACAGTGAGCGGTTCGGGAGCAGGCAGATCGGGGCGATTGGAGGCTCTGTATGGGACTGTGTATAAGGCGATTGAGAGCCGACGACCCATTTCTGCCGTTTATCACGGCCTTCCCCGCTTGTTCTGTCCACGTCGGTTGGGAAGGAACAAAGATGGGCAACTCCGAGTGCTTTGTTACCAGTACGGCGGAGAAAGCGAAAGTGGGCTAAAGCCGGCGGGATCATCTGAGAACTGGCGCTGCATCGCGCTCGACAGACTCT
>JAOAPQ010000030.1 GCA_025462965.1 Bryobacterales bacterium | reverse complement strand
GGGACTCAGTTTGCGCCCGATGCGCCTTTCATTCTGCTGGGACACAATTCCAATCAGACGGCGGCGACGAGCACGGGCGACGGCGGGTTATTGAAGGGCACGCCGGCGAGCGTAACGCCGTTGGGTAAGCTGCTTGTGCCCGCGGCGATCGTGGCGGGCATGGACGTCAGCGCGGACGGGCGGACGCTGGTGGCCGCGAACTTCGAGAACGATTCCGTCTCCATTTGCGACACGGCAAGCCGGAAGGTGATCCGCGAGGTGAAGTTTTTCACGCCGGGCGGAACGGTGGCGCAGGGAGAGTTCCCTTACGACGTCGCGGTGAAGAGCAATGCGGATGGAACCGCGCAGACGGCCTACGTGACCAGCCAGCGCGACGACATGGTGATGGCGGTGAACATCGGCGACGGCACCTTCACGTCCATTGCCGTCGGCGGGCAGCCGAACCGGCTGGTGCTGTCGCGCGACGGGGCCACGTTGTACGTTGTCAACGGGAATAGCGACAGTATTTCCGTGATCGATACGGCTACGCAGACGGTGCTGCACACGATCTCCCTTTCGCGGCCGTTCGATAAGTATAAGGGCGCGAACGCGAACTCGGTGGCGCTGAGTCCGGATGGCTCGATGCTGTACGCGACGCTGGGGTATGAGAACGCGGTGGCCGTGGTGGACCTGAACACCGGGCACTTGACCGGGCGTATTCCGACGGGCTGGTATCCGACTTCGGTTTCGGTGAGTAAAGACGGGGCGCGGCTGTGGGTATGCACCTTCAAGAGCAACTCAGGCCCGAACCCGGGCAACGCGGGTCCGAATCCGCAGAACCGGGCGCAGCGCTCGTATCCGCTCGAGAAGGCCCAGTTACACATGATTCCCGTTCCTGGCGACATAACGCTGGCGAACCTGACGAAGCAGGTGGATAGGAATAACGGGCTCGCGAATCGCGTGGGCAGTCCGAAGATGGCGTTCTTGCGGAACAAGATCAATCACGTGATCTACGTGGTGAAGGAGAACAAGACATACGACCAGGTGCTGGGCGACCTTCCTCAGGGCAATGGCGATCCGACGCTGACCCAATATCCGCAAGCGGTCACTCCGAACCATCACCAGCTGGCGGCGACGTTTGGAATTCTGGATAACTTCTACGCGACAGGCGAAGTTAGCGGCGTGGGCTGGAGCTGGTCAACTTGGGGTAACTCGACGGACTATAACGAGAAGACGATTGCGGTGAACTACGGGAACGGCGGCGCGACCTACGATGCGGAGGGCGCCAGCCGCGCGCTCGGCGTCGGGCTGCCGCAGAACCAGCGATTGACGGGGGTTCTGGATCCTACCGGCGGTTCGAATATCATGCCAGGAACCAAGAACGTAGATGCGCCGGCGGGGGCGAACGATCTGGATGCAGACGCTGTGGGCGGCTTTCTGTGGGACTCGGCGCTGCGGGCCGGAAAGACGGTGCGGAATTGGGGGTTCTTCGTGGATGGCGTGTACTACGCGACTTCGCTGAGCGACCCTTCGCAACCGGATCCGAACGTGCCGTTTTTTCTGCCGCTCCATCCGAAACCGTTTGAAAACAAGATGCGGCAAGCGGTTCCGGTGCAGCCGGATCTGCTCGACAAGACAGACCTTTACTATCGCGGGTTCGACATGAACCAGCCGGACCAGTGGCTGATGGACGAATGGGTGCGGGATGTGACGGCGGGCGGCTTGCCGCAACTCAGCCTGGTCCGGTTGCCCCATGATCACTTCGGAAGCGCCGGCACGGCCGCAGCCGGCGTGCGGACGCCGACGCAGCAGATGGCGGACAACGACTATGCGCTGGGCCGGTTGGTGGACTGGGTGAGCCATTCGCCGTATTGGGCGGACACGGCAATTTTTGTGCTGGAAGACGATGCGCAAGCGGGCTCGGACCATATCGATTCGCACCGCTCGCCGGCGTTCGTGATTTCGCCGTATAGCAAGCGCGGTGCGCGGGTAGCGGCGAATTACAACACGATCAACGTGCTGCGGACTATGGGCGATCTGCTCGGCACGGATCATTTGGGGATTGCGGATGCGAATGCGGCTCCGATGGTGAAGGCGTTCAGCGAGACGGCGGACATGACGCCCTACTCGGCGATCGTTCCGGGAGTACTGTGCGGGCCGGGGGTGGATCCGGCGTTGATGCCGGCTTGCAACGATCCGGCGGTCATGAAGACCAGCGCTGTAAATGAGCTTCACGATGCGGCGTGGTGGGCGGAAAAGACGAAGCAGTTCGATTTCTCCGACGCGGACAAGGCGGACGCGGATGAGTATAACCGGGTGCTGTGGGAAGGAATCATGGGAAGCGGCAAACCGTATCCGGAGACGAGATCCGGGCTGGATCTGAGCCGGAACCGGGCTGAGTTGTTGCGGAGATTCAGCGGGAAGAAGTAGGCAGGCATAAAAGCGCGGTCGCGGCGAACCGCGATTCGTTTCCACGCTATCATCAGACTCTTGCGTCTGCGCTGGGCGTTTATCGCGTTTGCATTTGTTGCGACGGTGATCAACTATCTGGATCGCCAGACGCTTTCCGTAATTGCGCCGGTGTTGCGGCAGAAGCTGCATTTCGGCGATATCGAATACTCCCGAATGGTAACGGCGTTTCTGCTGGCTTACACCATTGGAAATGCGATTTCGGGTTCGATGATCGACCGCCTGGGCACCCGCTGGGGATATGCCGTCTGCATGCTCTGGTGGTCCGCGGCGAGTCTGCTGCACGCGTTCGCGCGATCGGCGTTCTCGCTGGGGGCGTGCCGGTTTCTGCTGGGAATCGGCGAGGCCGGAAATTGGCCCGCCGCTGTGAAGGTGGTGGCGGAGTGGTTTCCAGATCGTGAGCGCGCGCTGGCTTCTGGGGTGTTCAACAGCGGATCTTCTATCGGGGCCATGATTGCGCCGCCGCTGGTAGCGTGGATCGTGCTGCGGTTCGGGTGGCCGAGCGCATTTTTTTCGATCGGCGCGATCGGGTTCGTTTGGGTGGCGATCTGGCTGCGCTTTTACTTCACGCCGCCAGCGGTGAAAAAGGAGGCGCTTGCGCCGCCGCCGCCCACCATGGGCCTGCTTCGCGAGCGCTTTGTCTGGAGCCTGATGCTGGCCAAGATTTTCTTCGACCCGGCGTGGTACTTCTACATCTTCTGGTTTCCGCAATATCTCAGCAGCGTCCGTCACTTCGACCTGGCGAAGATCGGGATCTATGGTTGGATTCCGTTTCTGACGGCCGACGTGGGGAATCTGGCGGGAGGCGCATTCGCGGCTCTTCTGTTAAGGCGCGGTT
>JAOAPQ010000009.1 GCA_025462965.1 Bryobacterales bacterium | reverse complement strand
AAGGACGAATGACTTTCGATCTGGCAACCCGAAACTTTGTGGATCTGCTGCTGCAACTAAGCGTGGTGGGCGCCAACGGAGCGCTCTTGCCGACGGTGATGCGAATGCCCGCGCCGCGGCCGCTGCTCTACTACTGGCAAGCTCTGCTGGGTTTAGTCCTGTTCCTGCCGTCGCTTCAGTTTCTTGTGCCGGCCCGTCATGCCGGAGCGGGTTCCCTGCCCGTTCTCCGACTGACGGCTACAGCGGTTTCAAGCGCCCACGCGTCGGGAACCGGACGACTGCTCGCGATCGTTATCGGCGCGGTCGCCTTGATTCGCCTGGGTTGGTTTGCAGCCGGGTTCGTTGCGTTAGGCCGCTACCGGAAACGATCGGTACCGGTGGTCGCGGGTGCGGACGTGGAAGTCCGGATTTCGGGCGACATTCCGGGGCCTGTCAGTTTCGGCATCCTGCATCCGGTGATCCTTGTGCCGGAATCGTGGCGTGCGATGAGTCCGGAACGTCAGAACGCCGTTCTCTGCCATGAGTTGATGCACATTCGCCGGCATGACTGGGCGGTGCACCTTGTGGAGGAACTCATCCGCTCTGTCCTCTGGTTTCAGCCGGCGATCTGGTACATCGTCGCGCAGATTCGGATGGTACGCGAGCAGGTCGTGGACCTGGAGGTGGTAGCGTGCACGCGCTCACGCGAAGCCTATATCGAAGCATTGCTCACAGCCGCCGATGCCGGGGGCGGCTCGATTTTTGCCCTTCCCGCACCCTGTTTCGCAAGAAAGCACCAGTTAGTCGAACGTATTCGCAAGATCACGAAGGAGTGTCGTATGTCCAAACGCCGCATTACCCTTTCATTCGCCGGAATCGCGCTTGTCCTCCTCGCGGGAGGCAGCGCCGCCATCTCGTCCTTCCCCTTGCAGGCCGCACAATCCGGAGGTTCCGGCAAGGTCTACAAAGTCAAGGATGGGATTACGCCTCCCAGGCTTGTATACAAGATAGAACCGGAGTATACGACCGAAGCGAAGGACGCCCACATCGAGGGCACAGTCAGACTGTCGATGGAGATTTCCCCCGAAGGCATTGCCCAGAATATTGAAGTGGTTCAGGGTGTGGACCAAGGTCTGGACCAGAAAGCGGTAGATGCGATACAGATGTGGCGCTTCGCGCCGGGCTTGAAAGACGGTGAACCGGTTACCGTGGCTGTAACGGTCGAGGTGAATTTCCACCTGAAGTAGCGCGAGCCTGTTTTACGAGCCCCAGAGTTCGTTGATCGGACCGTATAGATCCTGGTCCGAATTGGGGACATAGTAGAAGCCGCGGCCGAGTGGGTCATCGTGACGGACCGTAGTCCAATCGATGCCCATCGCGGAATAAATCGTCGCTTCGATGTCTTCGGGCTTCACATCGCGCTGGCGCGACCAGCCGGGATCGAGGGTGCTGGAGCCGTTGGGAGTGGTGGAACCGATCGCGCGACCGCCCTGCACACCTCCGCCGGCGAAGAAAGCGAACTGCTGCGGGTAGTGGTCGCGCCCGCCGGCGGCCGTCAGCGGGCCGACCGTGCGGCCGAACTCGCCGAGCATCACGATCATGGTGTTCGCCAGCGAACCATCCGCTTTCATATCGGCGATCAGCCCTCCCAGCCCGTTGTCGAGGAGAGCGAGGTTGGTGGGCAGCACGCCCGGCTGGTAGATATTGACGTGGTTGTCCCATCCGCCCTGTGTGATCTGAATGAAGCGCGTCCCCTGATTGGAATTGAGAACCTGCCTGGCGACCAGACAGGCATTCCCGAAGCTGGTGCTGCCGTAGCGCAGACTGTCAGCCGCCGTAAACTGGAAGGACTTGTTGACCACCGGGTTATACATCATGCCTTCCGCCGAGCGGTAAAAAGCGTCGTAGTCTTCCACCTTGGTCCCGTAAGGTGAATTCACGCGAAGGGGGTCATCGATCTGGTGCAGAAAGTCGTAGCGGCTGTCGAACCGCGCCTGCCCGGTGGTGTTCGTCGTGTTCTTGATTCCCGCAGTGGTCGGCGCCACGCGGAAAGGTGCGTACTCGGAGTTGAAGTAACCCTGTCCGGCGCCGCTCGAAGAATTGAGCGCAAGGAACGTCGGGAACACTTGTCCCGGCTTGCGCTCGGCTTCTTTCTCAATGGCGACCACGCTGCCGATGTTAGGGGAGATGTTGCCCAGCACCGCTGCGGGATTGCGGCCGATCTGCACCCAGTTCTGTCCCAATCCATGCACCAGCGCGGCGGCCCGCATGGACCTGACGATGGCGATATTGTCGAGCAGGGCTCCGAGCTTCGGCATGGTGCCCGTGGGCCAAAGCAGCCCATTGATGGTTGCAGGTTTGAACGACGCCGGCGTGACGCCCGGAGCCATTTTCAGATCGAAAGTATCGGTGTGACTCGGCGCGCCTGCCAGCAGGACGAAGATGACGTTCTTCGCCGTGTTCCTGGTCGTGACGGATCCGGAGGTCGAGATGACCGAACCGGCGCTGAGGCGTCCCGGCAGGAAGGACGCAGTCACCCCGGCTGCGGCGAGTTGGAAGAAGTGACGGCGTGTCAGGTGCGGACGCTCGAAAAAGGGCTTGGTCGGATGCGGGTACTTGCTTACCTGCTTTTCGAATTTTTCCTGTCCATGCATATGAGCGTCCTGCCTAGTAATTGAAGATGAAATCTACCTTGTTAAACAAGGCCCAGAAAATATCCTCCGCCGCCTGGGTACGCGTCCCCGGGATGTTCATCCGGGCCACCGCGGCATTCATCTCGGCGCCGGTAGGATGCCGCGAAAGGGCATTCATATAGAGCAGATCTACGAGCTGCGTATTGGGAAGAGTGATGTTCGCGGCAAGCAGGCCCGCCGGCACATAGCCCTTCTTGGGATCGGTGACGAAGTTGGCTGCCTTGACGCGATTTTCAATGAACGGGTCGTTCATTAAATTAAGGGTCTGCAGGATAGAGCCATCCTGGCGCCGCGGGTTGCTGTCGCGGTCGCCGCGCAGGAAGCTGTCCAGGAACTGACTAACGG
>JAOAPQ010000002.1 GCA_025462965.1 Bryobacterales bacterium | reverse complement strand
CCGAGTTGGCTTTCGTCTTTCACGGCCATGTAGGGATGTTCTTTCGTTTCTTATGATAACGCGCGGGTCAATCCTTGGAGGAGCCGCTGTCGATTTGCGCGGTCGTCGTTCGTCGTTAGGATGGAGAGAAACATGAATACGAGCATGGATACCATCGAAACGGACAAAGCCTTTCGTTATCTCGTCGAAACCAGCGAGAACGTCGTGAACGCGGTCAAAGATCTCGACGGGGCACAGTGGACATTCAAACCGGCGCCGGATCGCTGGTCAATCGGCGAGGTGGTGGAACATCTTGGCGTGGTGGAGGGTTACTTCCAGCAGAACGTTGTGCCCCGTTTGCGGGACGCTCCGGCCCCGCCGGCGGATCGCGATCCGCAGCACGTGGATGGGCTTGTGCTCGCGATGGTCGACGGCCCGCCTTTCGGAGCGCCACCCCAGATCCTGCCATCCGGCCGCTGGACGCCGCAGGAGTCTTTGCGGGAGTTCCTCGAAAAGCGCAACCAGACCGCCGCCTTCCTTCATGCATCGGCGGCGGAACACCGGCAGCATGCATTGCCTCACCCGGCTTTCGGGGTGCTGGACGGGTACCAATGGGTCCTGTTCATCGCCGTTCACAGCGCGCGGCATGCCAAACAGATTCTGGTAGTCAAGGCCGATCCGGCGTTTCCGACGAACTGAGAGGCTCCG
Source organism: Bryobacterales bacterium (assembly GCA_025462965.1). Classification (GTDB taxonomy): domain Bacteria; phylum Acidobacteriota; class Terriglobia; order Bryobacterales; family Bryobacteraceae; genus JALYXI01. The sequence goes on along the minus strand of JAOAPQ010000002.1, from coordinate 5,103 downwards.
ATGCGCTACATGTTGTTGATTTACTCCAGCGAGACAGTTGACGCCGACCCCGCGGCGATGATGGCGGTCGCGAACGGGCATCGCGCGGTCATGGAGGAAGCCCGCGCACGCGGCGTGCTGCTCGGGGCCGATCCGCTGAAACCGACGAGTACAGCCACGACGGTCCGAACACAGAATGGCAAGGCGTTAATCACCGATGGGCCGTTTGCGGAGACCAAAGAACAGCTTGCCGGGTATTACATCCTGGACTGCCGGGATCTGGACGAGGCTATGGAATGGGCCGGGAAAATACCTACAGCTTGCTACGGCGGCGAGGGCTGCGTGGAGATCCGGCCGATTCACGAAATGAAAATGCGTGAATGACGATGGACGCGAAGTCCGCGGTGGAGGCAGTATTTCGCGAGGAGTCCGGGAGAATCGCGGCGACGTTGATTCTCTGCTGCGGATCCTTTGATGCGGCGGAAGAAGCGCTGCAGGAAGCTCTTGCTTCGGCGCTGGTTGTGTGGCCGGAAAAGGGAATTCCGCAGAATCCCGCGGCGTGGATCACGTCGGTAGCACGCCGCAAGCTGATCGATCTGAGCCGGCACGAAAGGATGAAGGCCGGGAAGCAAGGGTCGCTGCGGTATGAGATCGAGGGTGCGACCCGCTGCGACGGCTTATGGGACGAGGAAATGGACAAGCACGTCGCGGACGACCGGCTGCGACTGATCTTCACGTGTTGCCACCCGGCACTCAATCAGGAAGCTCAAATCGCGCTCACGCTGCGGACACTGTGCGGGTTGACCACGCCGGAGATTGCCAAGGCTTTCCTGGCGCCCGAACCGACGGTGGCGCAGCGGCTGGTGCGCGCGAAGCGGAAGATCAAGGAAGCGGGCATTCCTTATCAGGTTCCGCCTGCGCATGAATTGCCGGGGCGGCTTGCCTCCGTACAGGCGGTGGTTTACCTGGTTTTCAACGAAGGATACGCGGCGGCGACGGGCGACCGTTTGGTTCGTACAGACCTGTGCAATGAAGCGATTCGTCTGGCGAGAGTGCTAAGCGAATTGCTCCCGGGCGACTCGGAAAGCGTGGGTTTGCTGGCCTTGATGCTGCTTCAACACTCGCGCCGCGACGCTCGCGTTGTCGACGGGCGGCTGGTGACTTTGGAAGAACAGGATCGTTCGGCATGGGATCGGGCCGGGATTGCGGAAGGGTTGAGGCTGGTGGATGCGGCCCTGGCATGGGGCCGGCCGGGACCGTATCAAGTGCAGGCGGCTATTGCGGCGCTGCACGCGCAGGCGGAAACGCCGGAGGCTACGGACTGGCGGCAGATTCGCGCTCTCTATCGGAGGCTGCTCGGGATGACTGACTCTCCGGTGGTGGCCCTGAATCATGCGGTGGCGATCGCGATGGGCGGGGAGCTCGCGGAAGGGCTGGAGCGGATCGAGGAACTGGGCGGCCTGCTGGAAGGTTATTACCTGTTCCATGCGGCTCGTGCGGATATTCTGCGGCGGATGAATCGGATGGAGGAGGCCCTCGAGTGCTATCGGAAGGCGCTTGCTCTTGCGACGAATGGGCTGGAGCGGGATTTTTTGACGCGGAGAATTGAGGAGACGGGTGGAGCAGGCGCAAGGCCCGCTCCACGGGTTGGATGTTAGAAGTTGAGCTTTGCGCCCATTTGGAACTTGCGGGAACTGCTTTCTACTCCACTGCCGATTCTTCCGAAAAGGGATGACGTCAACGTTGCAGTCGGTAATCCGAAGGATGGCGTATTGGTCAGGTTCGTGCCATCGGCGCGCAGCTCCAGATTGATCGATTCGCGGATCCTGATGCGCTTGATGAACGCCATATCGATATCGATAAAGCGTGGTCCGAAGAAGTAACCCTTTCCGGTGTTGCCGAACTGGCCGGCGGCAGGCGCGCTGAAGAGCGACTTTTGCGTGTCCGGATTGAAGAACCACTTATAGCCGTTGTAGTCCTGCACGCTCCCCAGGTCGTGGGAACAGTTGTTGCAATTCACGGTCGATTGGACTACGCTGCCGAAGGTGTTCGAGCCGGAATAGACTGTGAACGGACGTCCGGAGTAATAGGTGAAGATCGGAGCTACCTCCCAGCCACCGATTACACGATCCAACGCGGCGGGAACATTGTGGGCGAAGGCTTTCCCTTGTCCGAAAGGCAGCTCAATAGTTCCGTGGGCCTGGAATGCATGCCGGTGATCGTATTGCGGCTCGCCGTAGTTTAGCTTGCGGTTGTTGATATCAAACGGCGTGGAGGATGCGGACTGAGAATTCTGCGTGCCGACGACAGTGAAGGTCGGATCGAAATCGCGCGTCGCGAGCGCTTTCGAAAGCGTGTAGCTGAACTGGAATTGAATGCCGTTGTGATAGCGCTGTTGATACTGCAGCACCAAGCCGTTGTAAGTGGAAAAGTCGTTCGAATCGATGACTGTTACGCCGCCCGAAAATTGCGGGAACGGAATTACTGCGAAGACGCCCGCGCCTGAGAGGGAAGTTACATTGCGAGGGCCGTTAGGGGTCGTCTGGACGCGCGTGCCGAGCGCGCTGAGGATCGCCGCGTAACTGTTCAAGCCTAACTGGGTGGAGTATTGCGACCGGATCATATCCGATGCGGTTCTGCCGGTAGTGATACGGCTATCCGCAGAGAACAGGTTGTTGAGGAGATCGGATTGGCCGCCGCCTTTCACGGTGTTGAACGCATCCAGCACTCCCGGCGCGAACAGGTTCGGCTGATTCGCGTTATAGGCGCCGAGCAGATGGTAGGCGCGACGGCCGATGTAGTCGGCTTCGAAGACGCCGCCCTTCCAGAGCTCGCGCTGGAAGCTGATATCCCACTGATGAGTCGTGGGGATTTTGAAGTTCGGATCCATCACCGCGATGGACGCACTGGAGTACGGAATCGGGGTCTTGAAGCTGGCAGGAGTTACATTCGCGGGAGGCTGCACCGGCGACACAGAGGGCAAGCGCGTATCTTTCTGGCCGAGGCTGGTGTCGTCGTAACTATAGATCAGGCCCGGAAGGTTATTGAACACCTGCGACGAAAGCAGAAAAGAATTGAGCCGATCGTAGGCGATGCGGTAATTGGCGCGGATGGATGTCTTGCCGGTGGAGAACGGGTCCCAGGCAAAGCCAACGGAGGGCCCCAGGTCAGCGAGGCTGTTCCGTATGAGCGAGCCGGAGACCCACTGCGCGGTGTTGGTGGGAGCGGCCCCGCCCACCAGAGGTTGGCTCGGGTGCGACATGACGGGATTCGGCGATGTGGGAGCCATCTTGATCTCCCACCGGAGTCCGATATCTACCGTCAGATTGCGGCGGACCTTCCAGGAATCCTGCGCGAAGAAATCGTATTCGTTCCAGTGGGCATCGAACGGCAGCAGGCCGGTGACGAATTTCTGTCCGTCGGGGGCGGAGAAGCCGCGCTGCACTTCGCCCACGCGGCCGAGCAGGAAGTTGATCGACGAGCGAATCGCGGGGAGGTCGTTCGCCTGGTTGATGGCGGCGGGAATGTTGAATAGCGTGTTGTCGATATCGGCGTTGAAGTAGACGTCGGTCGCAGCGTTATAGGAACCCACGCTGCCGCGGGAATCGATTTCCCGGCCGAAGCGCAGGTTCGTGCCGAATTTGAGAGCATGCGCGTTCCACTGGTACGAGACGTTGTCGACAAACTGCCAGGTCTTGAGGGTGCGGGAGTTGCCGAAATCGGCGGCGGGCACGGCGACGGGGGCCGCGTTGGTCGCAGCGAACGAGAGCTTGTTCAAATCGGCCGCGGGCTGCGCGAAGATGAAACCGAATTCGTTGAGGCCAAAAATGGCTTCGTTGGTGAGGCGGGGCGTGGGGTTGGAACGCCAGTTGAAAGCCAGATTCTTCGGGTTGCGGTTCGTATTCACCTGGCACGGTCCGCCAGGAAACAACGCCAGACCGCCGTTTGCGCCGTCACAGTTGGTGTTCTGCTGCCCCCAGGAAACGCGTGCATAGACGGTGTTCTTGGCGTTGATGATCTCGTCCACTTTGAAGGTGATATCATGCTGGCGTTCCTGGCTGGGAGCAGAGAAGGCATAGCCGGCGGTGTTCAAGCCATCGCCGACGTTGAAGACGTTGGGAAGCGGCGCCGCGTTCACCAGGCCTTGCGTGGTCTTGTCGAGACCGAGGTGCAGAGGATCGTTGGCGACGATGTTGTACGTCGCAACAGTGACGCCGGGCGCTACGTTGCCGCTTGGGTCCACGGATGCGTTCGGAGATCCGGCCGGATTGTTGCGGCCGCCAGGCACGTAGCGGAATAATCCCTGCCGCGCCTGCGCGGTGTAGACAGTCTGCGTAACTGCGGTGGTGGAAAGCGCCGTGAGCGCCTGCACGTGGACGAAGAAGAATGTCTTGTTCTTGATGATGGGGCCGCCGACGTCGCCGCCGAAGATGTGCTGGACGAATTGCTTCTTACCCAAGCTGTTGAAGTTGTTCTGCCACTCGTTGGCGTTGAATCGCGGCGTGCGGTAGAACTCGAAACCCGCGCCGTGGAACTGGTTGGTTCCGGATTTCGTGATCATGGCGACCTGACCGCCACTGCTGCGCCCGTATTCCGCGCTGGGGTTGGAGGTGATTACGCGGAATTCTTCCAGTGAATCGGGGTTGGTCCGCAAGGGCGCGAAATTGGAGCCGCCGCTGCTGCTCTCGTTGTTGTCGATACCGTCGAGAGTCATGTTCCAGGCGCGGTCGCGAGCGCCAAATACAACTACCGCGCCGCCGGAGATCGCCTGCGTATCGATGACACCCGGCTGCAGATCGATGAGGCCGAGCGGATTGCGGCCGCGCGTGCCGACGATCGGCAGATCCTTAATAGTGTGCTCTTCGATGACATTGCCGATGTTGGCGGAAGAGCTGGTTTGAACGGCTTGAGCCGCACCGCTGACTTCGACGCTGTCGGTGACGCTACCGACTTCGAGCTTCACGTTCACGGTCGCGGGCTGGCCGATGGTGACGTTGTTGTCGGGGGAATCGAACTTGCGGAAGCCCGGCGATTCCACGGTCACGCGGTACTTGCCGGGCTGAATGGATTCGAACTCGTAGGATCCGGTGTTCGTGGTGGAGGTGGCGAACGTGGTGCCGGTGC
>JAOAPQ010000928.1 GCA_025462965.1 Bryobacterales bacterium | reverse complement strand
GACCGCGCGGCCTGGAAGGTTCGCGTAGAAGGCACTTCGGCGTCTGCCGCCCCGGTGGAGGTACCGCTCGCTGAGATCAAGGCCCTGCCGCGCGCCGAACACGTCACGGAGCTCAAGTGCATCGAAGGCTGGAGCGAGATCGTGCACTGGGGCGGCGTACGGTTCGCGGATTTCGCCAAAAAATACCCGCCCGCGGCGGGCATGCGTTATGTCGGAATGGAGACTCCCGACGGCGAATACTATGTCGGCCTGGACATGGCAAGCGCTATGCATCCCCAGACCTTGCTGTGCTTCGAAATGAGCGGTCAGCCGCTCACTGAAAAGCATGGGGCGCCGCTCCGGCTCTGCATACCGACCAAATACGGCATCAAGAACATCAAGCAGCTCGGTAAAATCGCTTACACGAGGGAGCGCCCGGACGATTACTGGGCAGAGCGCGGCTACGACTGGTACGCCGGCCTATAGCCCCGCGTCCCACATCAGCAGTCCTATTAAGGTCTTCCCGTCTTCGATCTCATTTGACCGGATCATCCCGCGCAGTTCTTCGCGCTCGAACCAGCGCGTCTCGATGCGCTCATCATCCATCGGCGACGGCGTCCCGGCCGTAAGCCCGGTGGCCAGGAAAATCGTCATTTTCTCTTCCACATAGCCTGGGGAGGGGTAAAAGCTCACCATCTCCTTCCAGTTCGCCGCCGTGTACCCCGTCTCTTCGGCCAACTCGCGCTTTGCCGCCTCGAGAGGCGTCTCCCCCTCATCCAACTTGCCTGCGGGCAGTTCCCACAACATCTTGCCGGCCGGCAGGCGGTACTGGCGGACGAGCAGGACCCGATCGCCGTCCACCGGCATCATGACCGCCGAACCCGGGTGTCTCACGATCGATCTCTGAATAACGAATCCCTTTTCGTCTTCGGCCGTATCCTCCGTCACCCGGAAGATGCGGGAATGGTAAACCTCTTTGGAAGAAGTAATTTTCATGATTGTTTGGCCCGGATTGCGCGCGCAAAATCCTCCACTGGAAGTGTGTTCAACACGTCTTTGGGTTCCAGCCAGCCCCGCCGGGCCGTGGTCACGCCGAACCGCATATTTCCGAGATGCTTCGGATGATGGGCGTCCGTGGAAATCGTGAATTTCGCCCCGCGAGCCTTCGCGGATCGCGCCATTTGGGCAGAAAGGTCCAGACGCTCCGGACTGGCGTTGATCTCGAACGCAACTCCCCGCCGTGCCGCTTCCACCGCCACACGGTCAAAATCGAAAGGGAAGGGCTCGCGATTCAGAAGCAGCCGGCCCGTCGGATGCCCCAGAATCCGCAGCGACGGGCTCTCCAGCGCCCTCAGCAGCCGATCGGTCATCTCGCTCGCTTCCATGCTCATGTTGCCGTGAATGCTGCCGATTACCAGATCCAGCTCCGCCAACGCTTCCTCGTCGACGTCCATGCGGCCTTCTTTCATGATGTCGCATTCCAATCCCGAAAAGATGCGGATGCCGAGGCCGCGCCGGTTGATCTCGCGCACTTCGCGCGCGAATTCCACCACTCGCTTCTCGTCGAGTCCGTTCGCCATCGAAAGCGCCTTCGAATGGTCCGTGATGGCGATGTACTCGTACCCCAGATCCCGCGCGGCTTCGGCCATTTCCTCAAGCGTGGCGCGCCCATCCGTGGCCGTTGTGTGCATGTGCAGATCGCCGCGCAGGTCGTGGAGTTGGACCAGTCGCGGAAGTCCACCGGTTTCGGCCAGCTCGATCTCGCCTTGGTTCTCACGAATCTCAGGGGGTATCCAATCAAGTCCGAGCGTCCGGTAAACCTCTTCCTCCGTCTCACCGGCCACTCGTGTTTCGTCATCCGCACGGAACAGTCCATACTCGCTGAGTTTCAGACCCATCCGGATGGCGCGCATGCGAATCGCGACGTTGTGCTCCTTGCTGCCGGTGAAATACTGCATGGCGGCGCCGAAACTCTCGCGCGGAAGAGCCCGGACGTCCACCTGAAGCCCCTCGCGACCTAGTTTAACGCTGGTTTTGTTGACCCCACGACCCAGAACCTCGTAAACCCGCGAGTAGGTGGCGACAAACTCCAGAGCTGTCTCCGGATTTTCCCCCGTTACGAGGAGGTCCAAATCGCCGACCGTCTCCCGCCCGCGGCGCAAACTCCCGGCGGGCGAAACCGATGCTATGCCTTCCAAAGAAGTAATTGCCTTTGAAAGCTCCCTGGCGGCCTCATCGGCAAAACTAAGAAGATATCGGCCTGTTCTTAGCCTGTATTGGGCGATGGAGCGCAGAACTTTTTCTTCCAGCTTGGCTCCCATGCGCGGCAATTCCCGAAGCTTTTGATTGAGGCAAAGCTGTTCCAGTTCATCCATGGAAGCCACCTGGAAATGTTGGAACAAAAGCGCGATACCCTTCGGACCCAAGCCCTGGATCTTGAGAAACTCGAGGGCTACGGCGGGGAATCGCGTAAGGAGCTCATCCCGCCGATCGCACGAACGCCGTTCGATTATCTCCTTGATAACAATAGCCAGGCCCTTGCCAATCCCCGGTATGTCCGTGATTTTGCGGGTCGGGTCGAGGAGAACGGCCTCAACACTTTCCGTGAGACTTTCGATTGCGGTCGCACCATTCCGGTAGCTGCGTATCCGGAAGGAGTCGTCGCCGGCAATTTCCATTAAATCGCCCGTCTCCCAAAGGATTCGGGCTATCTCTTTGTTATCCACGGATTCTAAGCCTTCTGCTACGCGATTCCATTCAAATTTCCCCTATGCCCGAAGGACTAGGGCGTTTTTCATTTCAAATATTCCAGAGAATACTGTTGCCTAACGCACACTCACAGGCTAGACTAGGCCAATAAGCTTTATTCGGAGGAATGGCCGTGCAATTACAAAGACTAGCAAGACTGGCGATATCCGTGGTTGCCTTTGGCGGAATCAGTTCAGCAATTACCACTCACGTTTCCCAGAGCCTTACCGGGATCTCGAGCCCTGCCACGACAATCACGTTCGACGGTGTGAACAATGCCGCTCTTTTTGGGACCAACGCTGTGATCACAACGGAATTCGCGGGTGTTATGTTCAGCCCCAACCTGTATTATGACGGCAACTCGGGCGGCGGAAACTGCGCATTCCCGAATGAAAATGCAAACTGCGTCACGAATTTCACTTCCAACGCGGGCGTAGGTACTGCCTTCAACATAATACCGACGTTCTCTATCTTCTTCTCTGTCCCTCAAACGGCGGCGGCATTCGCGATGATTACGAACGGTGACACCGACGTTTTCACCGCGTTCAACAACGGCGTGCAGGTCGATACCTTTACCATAGCGACTGCCTTTCCGAGCGGTAGTAACGGTGCGTACTACGGATTCCAAAATCTGACCTTTGACCAGATTCAGGTCACCACGACCGGCTCTAATCTTGCCGTGATCGACAACATCCAACTGTCCGCAACGGCCACTCCCGAACCTGGCACCATCGCCCTCTTCGGGCTCGGTATGTCCGGGCTTGTGGTCCTCGTGCGCCGTCGGCGCGCAAACGTCCTCTCCTTTCTCACTCTGTAAAGGCCAAACCGGCTCGTCCGGTTTGGCCTTTTCTGTTTCTCGCGGCCCATTGCTATAGTTGTTGTTTCCCCTC
>JAOAPQ010000924.1 GCA_025462965.1 Bryobacterales bacterium | reverse complement strand
GATTCCATCGAAAATGCCAATGCCGAGTCGAGGTCCTCTGGCGGCTTCGATTCATGTACAGTGATGTTCGCGAGCATCGAGGTACGCCCGCTGTAACGCTCCGGCTCACGCGCGATCTTGCCCACGCCTTTTCGACCGGGCGCGGCCTCCGCGGCCTTCGCCAGCGCCGGGATCTCCTCCACCATGGCGCCGATCACGTCATCAAGCGATTCCCACGAACAGCCCGCGTCACTTCCTGCAGCCGCCGCGATGTCACGAATCCACCGCCAGCCTTCCTGCACGCTGCCCGAGGGCACGTACGCCTGGAAGAAACGCTGTGCTCGTCCCTCGTTGTTCACCAGTGTGCCGTCGGTTTCGGCGTAGGTTCCGGCCGGGAGTACGAATTCCGAGGACTCGGATGTCGGCGTCGACAATCCATCTAGGACGATTACGTGACCGACACTGCGAAGTAACTCTTTGACCTGACCGGAAGGCGCTCGGCGGAACAGGTCATTCTCCAGAATGATGGCTGTCTGGATTCCTCCTCTTCTTACTTCTTCCAGCGCGCTTGACAGTGTCCATTGCTCAATCAATCCAAGGCCAAAGCTGTTGGCCTCCGGCATCGTAAAGGCGATCCTGGTTTGAGTGCGGCCCTGGCGGTGGAGAGCCCGCGCCACTTGCGCGGCCGCTTCGAGCACTGCCTCGCTCCTGCAACTTATGCCCGACACCACTGCAGGCCGCTCCGCCTGTAGAAGTGCTTTCGCGATTGTTCCCGCTAACATCCGTGTCTCGTCCGGGAGACCCATAACTTCCGGAGCGCCGCCATCGATCTCATGAGCTACCGCAAATCCAAGGCGAGCTATATCGTCCGGCGCCGCCCGGAACGTCGTCGTCGCCACCTTATCCAGCTTGGTCGGATAGGGCGACGCGACGAACAGCGGACCTTGCTCGTCCTGCACGACCTCGCGTACAGCCTGGTCCAGCCACAGCGGGATATTGAGCTTTTGAGCGCGGCGCATGGGGGCTTGGCGCACCGACTGCCGCAGACGCAAGGCCATCAGCGGCGCGACATTGGTAACATCTTCGCCGAGCACGAGCGCTGCATCCGCCAGTTCCAATTCCTGCAACGAAGCAGAGGGCGCCGGCCCGGCCTGCAGGATTCGCAATGCGGATGCTACGGCTCGTCCTTCCGCATCCGCCACGCCCGCGTAGAAATGCTGTGCTCCGACCAGCTTGCGTAATGCGTAGTTGCCCTCGAGCGATGCACGGGGCGAACCGATCCCGATGACACCGCCCTCGCCTAAGATCGAACCAATCCGTTCAAGCGCGGTTTCCTTCGTTACCGTCTCCCCATCGATCAGAGGCTCTTTAATCCGTTCTTGGCTATTGATGAATTCGTAACCGAAGCGCCCCCGATCGCATAAAAAATATCCGTTGACCTCGGAGTTATAACGGTTCGCAACCCGACGCACGCTTCCATATCGTTCGCCCACGGTGGTATTGCATCCCAGACCGCAATGGACGCAAACGGAGGGGGCCATTTGCAAATCCCACTTTCGCGTGTAGTGGCGTTTGAGCGTCGCATCGGTAAATACGCCGGTGGGGCAAACCTCCACAAGGTTGCCGCTAAACTCGCTCTCCAGGACCCCGTCCTCGGCTCGCCCGAAGAAAACAGTGTCGCGCAAGCGGAATGCATTCAGGTCGTTATCGCCGGCATACTCGCGGTAGTAGCGCACGCAGCGCTGGCACTGAATGCAGCGGTTCATCTCATGATTAATGAAAGGCCCAAGATATTGGTTGCGGAACGTCCGCTTCGTGGAGTTGTACACGCGCCTTGAGTGTCCTGTCATCACGGTCATGTCCTGGAGATGACACTCGCCGCCCTCGTCGCATACCGGGCAATCATGCGGATGATTCAGCATCAATCCCTCAATGACTGCTTTCCGGAACTCTGCCGCTTCCGAGTCCTGAATGGAAATCCGGGTGCCCTCGGATGCGGGCGTCATGCATGCCATCACCAGCCTGCCGGTCTCGTCCTGCTCATTCTTGAACTGCTTCACCGCGCACTGGCGACAGGCGCCTACCGAGCCCAACGCCGGGTGCCAGCAGAAGTAGGGCAGGTCGAAGCCGACCGAAAGACAAGCGTGCAGCAGGTTCTGATGGGCATTTACTTCGTACGGCTTACTCTCGACATAGATTCTCGCCATGGTCATCTCCAGGGACAACCTTTCTCTTCGATGTGTCTTTGAAAATCCCCGGCAAAGTATTTCAACGCGCTCTGCAGCGGCTCTACAGCGCCTGGAGCGAAGGCACAGAACGTATTGCCCGGCGCGAGAAACTTCGTCTGGAACCTGAGTGTCTCCATGTCCTGCTGAACAGCTTTGCCCTGCTCCATCGCCAGGAGGATTTTTTCCGTCCAACCCAGCCCGCTCCAGCAGGGAGTGCACCATCCACAGGACTCCTGCGCGAAGAAGTGCTCCAGGTTCCACAGCATTCCAACCGGACACGTTTTGTCGTCGAGCACGACCATCGTTCCGGTTCCCAGGCGGCTGCCCGCTTTCTGAACATTGGTGTAGTCCATCGGAATGTCCAGATGTTCCTCCACCAGGAAGTCCGTGGAAGCGCCGCCGGGCAGGACGCCGCGGAATCGCGTGCCCTCACGCATGCCGCCCGCTTCCTCTTCGAGAATCTGGCGCAGAGTCACTCCCAGAGGAAGCTCCCAAAGACCCGGACGCTTCACCTTGCCGCTCACACCAAACAGTTTCGTTCCGCCATCCACAGTGCGGCTCAAGCCAAGGAACCAATCCGCGCCGTTGGCCAGAATGTGGGGCAAGTTGCACAGCGTTTCAACGTTCTGCACAATCGTCGGCTTGCCGAATAAACCGGATACTTGGGGAAAGGGAGGCTTCGTCCGCGGATGTGCCCGCTTTCCCTCCAACGCATTCAATAGCGCGGTTTCTTCGCCGCATATGTACCGTCCCGCGCTCATGTGCAGATAGAGTTCCAGGCTGTATCCGGAACCCAGGATGTCCCGCCCCAGATACCGGCGTTCGTACGCTTCCGCGATGGCGCGGCTCAGGCGCCGTGCCGACAGCGCATATTCACCACGCAGAAAAATGTACGCAATATCCGCTTCAATGGCGTAAGCCGAAATCGCCATACCCTCGATGAACTGATGCGGATCGCCCTCCATCAGCACTCTGTCCTTGAACGTTCCCGGCTCCATTTCGTCCGCGTTAGCGACCAGATATTTCGGGTGCGGTGCGTCCTTGCCCATCGGCACAAAGCTCCATTTCATTCCGGTGGGAAAGCCCGCGCCGCCGCGTCCGCGCAAGCGAGAGCGCGTCACGAGTTCCGTCACTTCCTGCGGCGTCATGTTGAGAGCCGCTCGTAGACCTCGGTAGCCGCCCGCGCGCTCATACTCTCCGACGGATGTCGGCTCGCCGTCTGGCCGCAGTCTGCTTGTGAGTGGCTTTTCCAGGGTTGTCTGCATCGGGTCACTCGTATCGCTGGAGCACGGCATCTATCCGCTGTTCATCAAGATCGGTGTGTAGTTCGCCGTCAACCATCATGGCCGGTGCATGGTCGCATGCGCCCAAACAGACGATCGGCAGCAGCGTGAAGCGTCCATCGTCCGTCGTCGCACCCATCGGCACGCCGAGGCGGAAACAGACATGGTCGCGAATCCGGTCGCAGCCCATAATCCAGCAGCTCACGCTGTCACAGATCATCGCCACGTGCCGCCCTACCGGCTTGCGCCGGATCAGGTTGTAGAACGTCGCGACCCCATCCAGATCCGCGGTCGACATATCCAGAAATTGCGCCAGCGAGGCGAGACTTTCATCGGAGACCCACCCGCGGTGACGCTGCACGATCAGCATGGCGTCAATGCATACCGCCCGCTTCGCGGGATAATGCGCGATCTCGGCTTCGATTTCCTCACGCTCTTCCTGGCTCAACATGAAGCACCTCTTTTCAAGAACACCTCAGCGATCTATATCCGCCAACACATAGTCAAGGCTCCCGAGAATCGCCAGCAGATCGGGAATCATCAGGCCGCGGCACAAGAGCGGCAACATCTGCATATGCGGGAACGATGGCGCCCGTATACGCGTCCGGTAGGAACTGTTCGCCCCGTCGCTCACCAGGTAGTAGCCATTGTTTCCCTTTGTTGCTTCGATCGCCCCAAGTGCCTCTCCCGGTGGAATGACCGGGCCCCAACTTACACCGAGGAAGTGACGGATCAGGGTATCGATGTCGTGCATGGTGGCGGCTTTGGGCGGCGGTGTTGCCAAAGGGTGCTCCGCGTTGCAGGTTCCGCCCGGCATATTGTCCACGCACTGCCGGATGATCCGAAGGCTCTGCCGCATCTCCTCGACGTGGACCGTCGCCCGGTCGAAGCAATCGCCGTTCTTCCCAACCGGCACGTCAAAATCAACCTGTTCGTAACCCGAATATGGCTGCTGCTTGCGAAAATCCCAGGCATATCCCGTCGC
>JAOAPQ010000905.1 GCA_025462965.1 Bryobacterales bacterium | reverse complement strand
ATTCGCGAATCCGCCGTCGCCATGGGGATGACCCCGCGCCAGGTGCTCCGGGAAGTGGAACTTCCGCTCGCCGCGCCATCCATCATCGCTGGCCTTCGAGTTGCAACCGTGACTACCATAGGAACTGCCGCTATCGCCGCGGCCATTGGCGCAGGCGGTTTGGGCGTCTTCATCTTTCGCGGCATCGCTTCGGTGGATAGCGCGCAGATCCTGGCCGGAGCAGTACCCGCCGCAATCATGGCCATTCTTGCTGACGAAGGATTCGGATGGATCGAACGAAAACTCTAAGCGCGGCCGCCGCGCTTGCTCTGTTTCTCTCGTCGTGCTCGCAGGGGCCCACGATACGCGTTGGCTCGAAGAACTTCTCCGAGCAGCTCATCCTGGGAGAAATCATCGCGCAGCACCTGGAAAAGACGCTCCACGTCCATGTGCAGCGTAAGCTCGATCTCGGCGGCACCCTCCTCGCCCACCAGTCGCTCGTCAATGGGCAGATCGATCTCTATCCCGAATACACCGGTACAGCCCTCACCACCATACTGAAACAGCAGCCCGATCCCGATCCCAAAACCGTCCTCGACCGCGTTCGCGCGGGTTACAAACAATGGAACCTCGAATGGTCGCCGCCGCTTGGCTTCACCAATACCTTCGCGATGGTTGTGCGGAAGGAAGAGGCCGATGCGCGCGCGGTCCGCACGCTCTCCGATGGAGCTGAGTATGCGCCCGGCTGGAAACTCGGGGTCGGCTACGAATTCATCAAGCGCCCAGACGGCTTGAGCGGCCTCATTGGCACGTACCGCATCAACGTGAAGGGCTCGGTCAAGACGATGGACCTCGGGCTTCTCTATCAGGCGCTCGAACAGCGCCAGGTAGACATGGTGGCGGGCAACAGCACCGACGGTCTGCTCTCCGTCAAGCCTTTCACCGTCCTCGACGACGACAAGCACTATTTCCCCCCTTACGAAGCGGCCGTCGTCGTTCGCTCCGATTCGTTCCAAAAATTCCCCGGCTTGCGTGAGTCGCTGAATGCGTTAAGCGGACGCATCACGACGGAAGCGATGCGCGCGATGAACTATGAACTGGACGGCAAGCACAGGCCGGTCCGCGAAATTGCCCGAAATTTCCTGAAATAGTCCGCGGCACTGCAAACTCAGGACTCGGATCGGTCAGTTTCCCGCGGACAGAGGTGTAAAATTGTCACCAGTTCATCTCACGCGAAGAGGCTCCGATGAGGTTCTTTCGAACGGCTCTGTGTGTCGTGACTGCCCTCTGTTGTACCGAGCAACTCCCCGGACAGGTGAACGCAACGGGAACACTTTCGGGTCAGGTAACCGATCCCAGCGGTGCCCCGGTTGCGGACGCCCAGATCAAAGTGGTCGAACAGCAGACCGGCGTTTCAGTCACCAGGACCACCTCCGCCGGCGGCTACTATACTCTTCCGCTCCTCAAGCCCGGCGTTTATTCCATCGCAGCCGGAGCTCCGGGCTTCGCGACTGCGAGCCGCAAAGGCCTGATCCTTGAGATCAATCAAGTTATCCAGCAGGATTTCAAGCTTCAGGTCGGAGACCTGCAGCAGGAGGTGACCGTGACGGGTGCTTCACCCGTGCTCAACACGGAATCCACCGAAATTGGGAACGTCATTTCGCAGCACTCCACGGAGCAGCTTCCGCTGAACGGTCGAAACTTTTCGCAGCTGGCCTTATTGGTGCCGGGAACGAACCCCGGTCCGGTCGGCGGCATCCGCACGCAAGGCAATGGCAATGAGACGCAGCGCGCCGGGGCCGAGGTCGTCGCCGACGGCTCACGGGGCAGCTTCAACACCTTCATGATCGATGGCCTGGACGACCGCGACCAGTCGGTTGGCACCGTCAAAGTGTTTCCGACTCTCGAGGGCATCGCCGAGTTCAAGGTTCAAGTCGGCAACTATGATGCGGAATACGCCTCCGGTGGAGCTGTGGTGAATGTCATCACCCGATCCGGTTCAAACGAAATCCACGGCTCTGCCTTCGAATTTCTGCGCAACAGCGCCCTCGACGCGCGCCAGTTCTTCGATGCGAATAAGCCGCAGTTTCAGCAGAACCAGTTCGGGGGCGCCATCGGAGGTCCCATTCGCAAGAACAAGACGTTTTTCTTTGGCGATTATCAGGGTTTGAGAATCCATACTGCCACGACGTCGATCGTCTCGGAACCGACGTCTGCGATGCGCGCGGGCGACTTCAGCAGCTATCCAGCGGTAATCTATGATCCGGCAACTTACACGGCGGCGACAAATACGCGGACACCATTCGCCGGCAACCTGATTCCGGCCAGCCAGATCGATCCTATCGCGAGAAATCTGCTCGCCGTAGTTCCTCCGCCCAATCTTTCAGGCGTGGCGAACAATCTGCGCATCAATCCGCTCTCTGTGGATGTTCAGGATCAGTTCAACGTGCGCGGCGACCATGTCTTTTCGGAGCGGGACAACATGTTCGCGCGATTCACTTACGGCAGAGCGGATATCACCTATCCCTCGACGCCGGTGATAATCAATGGGGTCATCAACCCTCTGGCATTCGCGCAAGGAAGCGCCGGCGCCGGATCGCTCAAGTTGAACCATGCCCCGAGCCTGCAGGCAACCTTGCAGGAAATTCACCAATTCACGCCGAATGTCACGAACCAGCTCGCTCTGGGCTACACGCGATTTTACTTGCGCGTGAGCGATCTCGAAGAAGGATTGAACATCGCTCAAAGGCTCGGTTTGCAAGGCGCGAATACCGGCCCGAACTCGGGAGCGATGTCCAGTCTGACTATCTCTGGCGAGTCCGGCTATAGCTCGAGTAACCTGCCGGAAATCATCCCGCAGAATACCTGGCAATTGAGCGACACGGTTTCTTACACTCATGGCCGCCACTCTGTGCGCTTTGGTCTCAGCGCCATCCGGAATCGATTTGGATTCTTCCAGTTGTCGGCCCCATCCGGCTCTTTGACCTTCAGCGGTACTTATACCAACAATCCCGCCGGCAGCGCGGGGACCGGCGCGGGATTCGCGGATTTTCTCCTGGGATTGCCGGTCAGTTCCGCGAAATCGGCCTTCCCGCAAGGGACTCCCTACGAACGATATGGCGAGTATGGCTTCTTTGCGCAGGACCAGTGGCGCGCTACGACGCGACTCACCGTCAATCTGGGAGTCCGGTACGACCTTTTCACGCCCGTGTCAGAGCGTTACAACAGGCAGTCGGATTTCTTCCTCGGGTCCGGAACTCTTGTGATTGCCGGACGAAACGGTATCTCCTCGAGTATTCTCGGTCTCCAAAAGCATGACTTCAGCCCCCGCCTGGGGCTCGCGTATCGACTGGGCGAGAAGACCGTCATTCGAGCGGCGTACGGCCTCTTCTACTTCAACGAACAGGGCATTGGCGGCTCGACCCGCCTCTTCATCAACTATCCGTTCGCGGCGCAATATACGGTCAGTTGCGGTTCCACGGCGCCATGCCTGAGTACTTCCACCGGCATTCCGGCGACATTAAGTGCAAATAACCTGCCCACCGCGGTATATCAGCCCACGCCGAACCTGACGCCGAACATGCAGCAGTGGAATGTAACTGTTGAACGCCAGCTTGCTTCCTCACTGGTGTTTCGCACTGCCTACGTCGGCAGCCATGGCAATCACTTGAACCTGAATATCGATGAGAACGTGGCGGCGCCCGGACCTGGCCCTGTGCCTCCCCGCAGGCCTTATCCCTCTTATGGCGTCCTTTCATCGTGGGAGCCGCGCGGCCCGTCCAACTACAACGGTCTCCAGTTGTCCGCCGAAAAGCGCTACGGCGCCGGTTTGTCGTTCCTCGCCGCCTACACCTGGAGCAAGAGCCTGGACAACGGCAGCGGCGGCAACTCATCCACCGGTGAGTCACGTATCAACACGCAGGATCCTCGCAATGTCAGGGCCAACTATGGATCGTCGAATTTTGACTACCGCCATCGGTTCACCCTGAGCATCATCTACGAAGCGCCGTTTGGCCGCGGACGCAAGTTCCTGCGCAACGCTAACCGCTTCGTGGACGAACTCGCCGGCGGATGGCAACTTACCAGCATTGTGACCGCTCAAGCCGGCGCCCCTTTCTCGCTAACGCTCGCAAACCCGACCGCCAACACCGGCACGTTTACTCGTCCTAACCGCGTATGCGACGGCAACCTACCCACGGATAAACAGGGCATCCGCGAGTGGTACGACATCGCTTGCTTCGTGAACCCGCCAATTTACACGTTCGGGAATACGGGACGCAACGTCCTGATCGGGCCGGGACTGTTCACGTGGGATCTCGGAGCCGGCAAGGACTTCCGCATGAACGAGAGATTCGGCATGCAGCTCCGATCGGAGTTCTTCAACGCGCTCAACCGTGCAAATTTCGGCCTCCCGAACGGGAGCATCGGGTCGGCGGCCGCGGGCACCATCACGAACGTGGTCACGAACGCCCGTCAGATTCAATTCGCCTTACGTCTGCACTGGTAAAAATGGATAGTCACACACGTGCGGCGTATCACCTTATGCTGCTGTTCGTTTGCTCTGGGCTTGCGGTATGCGCCAGTCTGCCGCACTATAGCCGCCCGGTCATTTTGCCCGTAGTCGATGCGAACGACATTCGCTTCATCCATGTGTCTTTTGGAAAAGGGCCCTCGCAGAGCAGAGTCAGCCACATCGTCCAGGACCATCAGGGCTTCCTGTGGTTCGGCACCCAGGACGGGTTGAAACGCTACGACGGCTATGAGCTACGCTCATTCCCATATGATCCACGGGACCCGAATGGCCCGAGCGGCGTGTTCACCCGGTCGTTAATCGCGGACCGATCCGGCAGGCTCTGGGTCGGGTACGATCTCGCTTCCGAACCAGCCTCCGTGTCCCACGGCTTCCTGGATAGATACGATCCCGCGACGGAAATCTTCAAGCACTACCGGCGTGATGACGGGCCCTTCGCGGGGCCGATGAGCGATATCAACCAGGACCGCGACGGAGTGTTATGGTTCACCACGGACCAGGGTCTGATCCGCATGGATTCCGTCACCGGCTGGACGATCCGCTATGAGCACCGGCTGGACGACCCTGCCGGACTGAGCAGCAATTTAGTGAGGTCCACGTTCGAAGAAAAAAACGGGACGTTCTGGGTCGCAACCACAAAGGGTTTGGATCTGTTTGATCGCCGGAGCGCAAAGGTGGTTCAACGTATCCCGCTGCCCGAAGGTTTTCCTCTCTTCGAACCGAATCCTGCGCTCCAGGTTTCCCTTTGTGAGGATCACTCGGGGGTTCTGTGGATGATTTTCTCCCACGGGTACGGCCTCGCCCGGGTGGATCGGCAAGTGGGCGCGCTGACCTTCTACTCGCTCGACGGTACCGGAACGGACAACACGCTCCAGTCCGGAGCCCGGGCGATTCACGAAGATCAGGACGGCACCCTGTGGATCGGCACAACCGCCGGCGGGGTCCTGAAACTCGACCGCGATCGCAGACGATTTGTCCGCTACCGGAAGAATCCCAGCGATCCCGAAAGCCTGAGTGGGGACCAGGTGAATGCCCTGTTCGAGGACCGCGAAGGCAACATCTGGGTCGGAACAACAGGCGCCGGCGTGAATCGGTTCGCGCGGCGCCCGCCGCTATTCAAACGCTACCGGCACGAAATCGGTAATCCGAACAGCCTGGACATGGACTACACCACCTCCGTCTACGAGGACAGCCGTGGCATGGTGTGGGTCGGAAGCATGCGGGCTCTCGGCCGGATGGACCGCAAGACCGGGCGAATGACCTTTTACAGAGCAGCCGGCGGCCCCGGCGAATTATCCAGTGCCTGGATCATCTCCATCGTCGAGGACCGTTCAGGATATCTCTGGTTCGGCACTGTTGGCGCGGGACTGAATCGCCTGGACCCCCGCACCGGAAAATTCAAAGTTCACCGTCACGATCCTGCCGACCCTCACAGCCTCAGCCACAACACGGTGACGAAACTGTTCGTGGACGGCAAAGATACCTTGTGGGCTGGAACGGAGGACGGCCTCGACGCATTCGACCCCGCCACGGAGAACTTTCAGAGATACAAGCCGAGCGGCCAGAGCGAGAACCGAGTCCGCGACATCGGTGAGGACTCGAAAGGAGCGTTGTGGATCGCGACCTTGGGAACCGGCCTGCTACGGCTGGATCCGGTCACTCGACAATTCACGACTTATCGCCACACTCGTCAGCCGGAAAGCCTGAGCAACGACCAGGCGAGCGCGATCTGTGTCGATCACTCCGGGATTGTCTGGATCGGTACGGAAAGTGGCCTGAACCGTTTCGATCCCGCGACCCGCAGTTTCACTGGTTACTATGAGAGCGACGGTCTCCCCAGCAGCAACATAAGTCGCATCCTCGAAGATGAGCGCGGCGATCTGTGGGTGAGCACCAATAACGGTCTATCGCGATTCAACGTACGTGAGAAGACCTTTAAGAATTATTACGTATCCGACGGCATTGCAGGCAACGAATTCTATAACTACGCCTCAGCCTATAAGAGTCCCAGCGGGGAGATGTTTTTCAACTCTTACGCCGGATTGACCACCTTTTTTCCGCGCGACGTGATTGACGATCGATACGTCCCTCCCGTTGTGATCACGGATTTCAAGATATCCGGCAATTCCGTTCCTATTGGAGGCAAGTCGCCGCTGCAGCGGTCGATTTCCTTCAGCGACACGGTTACCCTGTCCGACAAGCAAAATATCCTCTCGTTGGAGTTCTCGGCGCTCAGTTATACCAGCCCGGAGGGAAATCGTTACCGTTACCGCCTCGAGGGGCTGGAGACTAGGTGGAACGAGTCGGAAGGCAATCGACGGTTCATAACCTATGCGCTCTCGCCGGGTGAGTACTTATTCCGCGTTCAAGGAAGCAACAGCCACGGCATCTGGAATCAAAAAGGAGCCACTGTGCGCGTAGTGATTCTGCCTCCGTTTTGGAGTACCTGGTGGTTCCGGACCCTGGCTGCGGCCGCGATCCTGCTGTCACTCGGTTACGCGTACTATTCCCGCCTTCAAAACATCGAGCGGCAATTCGACATGCGCCTGGACGAGCGTGTCGGCGAGCGCACCCGCATCGCCCGGGAGCTGCACGACACATTGTTACAGAATTTTCAGGGGCTGATGCTCCGCCTTCAAGCAGTCCGGAATCTGCTCACAGTGCGTCCAGCCGATGCCGGGAACATCCTCGAAGGCGCCATCGATCAGGCGGCTCAGGCAATTACGGAGAGCCGGGATGCTATCCAGGACTTACGCTCCTTCCCTGTGATCGGCAGCGACCTGGCGCAGGCGGTGACTGCCCTGGGTGAAGAACTCGCGGCGGATTCTGCGATCGATCATCCCGGCCGGAAGCCGGCGACGTTTCGCATGCTGGTGGAAGGCATGCCGAAGGACTTGCATCCGATCCCTCGGGACGACATCTATCGCATTGCGCGCGAAGCGTTACGCAACGCATTCGCACACGCCGAGGCGCGCCGGATAGAAGTGGAAATCCGGTACGGCGAACGGCAGCTGCGGTTGCGGGTCCGGGATGATGGGAAGGGCATCGATCCGAAGCTTCTTGGTGAGCGAGGGCGTGCCGGACACTGGGGCTTGCCCGGCATGCGCGAACGAGCCAAACTGACCGGCGGCCACCTGGATGTTTGGAGTGAGCTCGGAGCTGGCGCGGAGGTCGAGCTGAGTATTCCTGCCCCTATTGCTTACGCGACCTCACCCGGTCGCCGCCGTTCCCGGTTGTTTGCGAAATGGAGGCAGACGAGCTCATGAGCTGAAGCAAGGAACAAACAGGCGCGAAGCATTGTCCAACTTTACGATGCGCTTGAGCCCTTGCTATTCAGAAAGGATCAGTATATATATTAATCCATACATATATACTGTCATGGCTAAGCTACCGAGCCCGGATGATTTTCTACCTCTGAAGCCGAACTGGTTTCATGTCTTGCTTTCCCTCTCCGATCAGGAACAGCACGGATACGGAATCATGCAGGAGGTCCTCGACCGGACGAGCGGCAAAGTACATCTCTGGCCGGCGACGCTCTACGGAACGCTCAAGCGCCTGTTGGATGAGGGTCTGATTGCGGAGTCGGACGACCGCCCCGCGCCGGACGTGGACGACGCGCGGCGGCGCTATTACCGCCTTACCAAACTCGGCCGGAACGTGCTGAACGCCGAATGCCGGAATTTAGAGGAGCTGGTTCGCGCGATTCGTTCCAAGCGCGGAAGAAAGCCCCTGGGAGCGGAGTCCTGAAATGCTCGAAGCGCGGCTGCTGACGAAATACTACGACCATACCCCTGCCGTCCAGCAGGTCAGCTTCACGGTGAGGCCCGGCGAGATTCTCGGTTTCCTTGGTCCCAATGGAGCCGGGAAAAGCACCACGGTCAAAATGCTCACCGGCTTGATTGAGCCTTCGGAAGGGCAGATCTTCTACCAGGGCAAAACCGTATACGACGACTTCACCGCCTTTCAGCGCTGCATCGGCTACGTGCCCGAAGAGGCGCACCTTTATCCTCATCTGTCCGGCCACGAGTATCTGCAGCTCGTCGGCAGGCTGCGAGGAATGCCGCGCTCCATTCTGGAACCGAAGATAGACGAATTCATTCGCTTGTTCGGACTGTGGAATGACCGGCATACCGCATTGTCCTCTTATTCGAAGGGCATGCGGCAAAAGATTCTGCTCTCCGCCGCGCTGCTGCATGATCCCGAAGTTCTGATTCTCGACGAGCCGTTTTCCGGGCTGGATGTAACCTCCGCGCTGATGCTGCGCAGCCTCCTGCGCGCGCTGGCGAAGCGGGGAAAAATGATTCTGTACAGTTCCCACGTTCTGGAGGTGGTGGAGAAGATCTGCTCGAACGTGCTCATCCTCCGCAAGGGAGAGGTGGTGGCGTACGACTCCATTGACCGGCTGCGAGAGCTCATGCAGCAGCCTTCGCTCGAGGGGGTGTTCTCTCAACTGGCACAGGTGGACGATGGCGATGAACTCGCCAACCGCATCGTCGACGCGATGAGTAAAGGTGGAGGTGAGCCTCCTCCCCCAAACCGGCCGGTCGCAACCGGTTTGCGGCTGTATCGATCTCTGGCCAGGGCCTTTCCCTACGAGTTCAGGAACGTCTATGGCGACGAGTTACTCCAGGTCACCGAAGAGGCCATCGAGCCCATCTGGCGGAGTCACGGCCTTTGGGGACTGGCGCGCCTGCTGACCGACATTGCCGTTCGGGTTCCGATCGAGCACTTTTTCGAATTGTGTAAGGATCTCCGCTACTCGCTTCGCCAACTGGCCAGCTCGCCGGGATTTACGGCGGTAGCGCTGGTTTCGCTTAGCCTCGGTATCTGCATCGCTACATGCGCGATCAGCGAGATGAATGGCATGGTTCTCCGCAGTATCCCTCGCGTGGAGAAACCAGGTGAACTCGTCGCCCTGCAAATGCCCGTCGCGTATCCCAGCTACCGGCGATACGGCGAGCATACCGCTGCGTTTACTTCCACGCTGGCCTATGTCGCGCCGGTGCCTTTCGACGTTTCATTCGGCGGCCCCGCGGAACGGATATGGGGACACCTCGTTACGCCTTCGTATTTCTCCGCCCTGGGAGTGCATCCGGAATTCGGCCGCCTCTTCGATCAGCAAGATGAGCGGCCGGGCGGGCCTTCCCCTGTCGTCGTAAGTTACCGGTTCTGGCAGCAACACTTGGATTCTGACCGATCGATCATCGGAAAGACACTCCGCATCAACTCCCAATTATCGACGGTGGTTGGAGTTGGTCCAGAGGATTTTCTTGGCGTCTCGCCGCTACTCGCCGCCGCTGATTTGTGGATGCCGGTTTCAGTGGGAGGCCGCGTGGCTCCGGAACTGACGGGCGACGCGCTCGAGAGGCGCGACCGCGCGATGTTCCATGTGATCGGGCGGCTCAGGCCGGGCGTCGCCATGGGGCGCGCGGAAGCAGAACTGGATGCCGAGGCGCAGCAGATCGAGCAGGATAACGGCGATCCGGATAGAACAAAGAAGGGCCGGAGAATCTCTCTTGTCGATGGCGGCAAACTGCTGCCCCTCAGGAAGCAGGATCAACCGTTTTTCACTTCCTTTCTCACGGTAATGGCCGGGTTGGTGATGTTGATCGCTTGTGCCAACGTGGCGAATCTCATGCTCGCCCGGGTGGCCGGTCGGCGGAAAGAGGTGGCGATCCGGATTGCCATGGGCGCCCGGCGCAGCCGCATTGTGCGCCAGTTGCTTACCGAAAGCATGCTCGTGGCCGCCGCCGCCGCCGTGCCGGGATACCTGCTCTCGATGTGGTTGATGAAGCTGAGCTCTCAGATCAGAATGCCGCTGCCTATTCCGGTGACATTCGACTTTCAGCCGGACGGGCGAGTCCTGTTGTTTACCATCGGTGTGACCGCGCTCACCGGAATCGCGTGTGGCCTGATGCCCGCGCTCCAGACTACAAACAGCGATCTCACAACCGCGTTGAAGGAAGGCCCGGGCCTCCACCTTCACGGACGCGGCCGGGTCAATCTTCGCAATGTGCTCATCGTGTCGCAGTTCGCGGGATCGCTCACGCTGCTGGCGATTCTTGGCCTTCTGGCGCTGGGAATTCAAACCACCATGGGCATTCAAACCGGGTTCAATCCGGCGAACCTCTATCTGATTTCGCTCGATCCGGTCCGCGACGGTTTATCCGGCGAACAGGCCAATGCTTTCTTCCAAAAGTTGCTGGAGCGTGTGAAATCCGAGCGGTCGGTCAGCTCGGCGGGCCTTACGGAATCGGTGCCGGTCTCGTTGGGCGGCGGCAGCGTGATGGTTTCGACCGCGGATGGCGGATCGAACCAGACGTTGAGCGCCGTGAAGCACGTGGTAGGGAAAGACTACTTCGAAACAACAGGTATACCTTTGCTCGCGGGCCATGCCTTCCGGAAAGAAGACGAAACGAACCGGACGGCGGCGATCATTATCAGCCGGGAGTTGGCCGGCCGGTTCTGGCGCGGAGATCACGGAGTGGGCCGCAGGGTCGAGATCGGCAACGGAGAAATTGTCCCCGCCAAAATATTGCCTGGCACCTATGACTACAGGGCCGGAACACCGGGCGGCGCGCGCAAGGTCTTCGAGGTAGTTGGAGTAGCGAACGACGTTGCCGAAGGCCTCGTGGTGCAGAAACCGCGACCGGCGGTTTACCTGCCCCTCCGGCAGGCGGACTATACCCAACCTGCTGCCGAAGGCGTGACGCTGATGGTGCGGGCCGTACCGGGCGCGGATGTTGTGCGCACGGTGCGCGAGAAAATCTCTGCCATGGATGCCCGGATCACGCCCTTCAACATTCGCAGCATGCCGGAACAGATCGATCAGTTTATGGCGCCGCTCCGGATCGCCTCCTGGACGTACGGGCTGATCGGATTCTTCGGGCTGGTTCTCGCCTCCGTTGGTCTTGCGGGCATGACCGCATACTCGGTGACGCGGCGGGCGAAGGAGATTGGCATCCGCATCGCGGTTGGCGCGCGACGCGGAGACGTCGTCTGGCTGGTGATGAAGGAGGGGCTGGTGCTGGTTGTCACGGGCACAGGACTTGGACTTGCGGGCGCGTGGGCAGGATCCCGCCTGCTCTCGGCCATGAATTCGAGCGTGGGGAACGTCACTTCCACCAGCACATCGGACCCGGTCGTACTCCTGGGAGCGCCGCTGGTGTTGGGCGTTCTGGCGCTGCTCGCGTGCTATGTGCCCGCGCGGAAATCCCTGCGCGTCGACCCCGTGGTGGCGTTGCGCCAGGAATAAGGCCTCGCGATGAGAGATTGGCTTCGAGAGACGCACGGACCCGGCTTCGAACTGCTGCGCCATTTTTTGCGGCGCTTTTTCGATAGCGACATCGTCACCGCTCCCGGCCAAATGACCACGGTGTTGATCGGCGGTTTCTCGGTCTTACTTCCCTGGTTCCCGGTCTTGATCGGACCCCTCCGGGGGAAGTACAGCTACTTCTCGCATCTCGCGGTTCCCGGGCCCTACACGCAGGCCCTTCGCGCGGACGAACTGTGGCTCGTTACCTTGATGATGGCCGCCATCGGACTCCTGACGGCAATCAAGTGGCAATCTTTGTTCCCGGGACTTCAGGATTATCGCGCGCTCGGTTCCCTGCCGCTTCGTCCGCGCCAGGTTTTTCTGGCGAAACTGCTGGCCTTGCTCTTGGTCACTACGGCGGCCGTTGCCGTTCTCAACTTGTTCCCTGCCTTTTTGTTTCCGAGTGTTTCCCGCGGCCGGTGGGCAATCAATCCATCGCGCGGCGGACGTGTCCTCGCGCATGCCGTTGCCTGCGTGGCGGCTTCCTATTTCTTTTTCTTCGGATTACTGGCGATTCAGGGCGTACTGCTGAATCTCCTGCGCCCGCGCCGGTTCGGGAGCGTAACCGGCTACTTACAGGGATTTCTGGTCGCGTTAATGCTGATCCTGATCATTCTGAGCTTCTCCATTCAGGCGCAGATCACCAACGCGCTGCTCCAACCCGATGTGGCGCGATGGCTTCCGCCAGTGTGGTTCCTGGGTCTTTACCAGGCCGTGCTGGGAGACCAGGATCCGGCGATGCGCGCGCTGGCAAAGAGAGCAATCATGGCTCTTGCGATCGCCGTTGTCTCCGCTCTCGCGACTTACCTGGTCAGTTACCAGCGCCATCGCGTATTGCTGGTCGAAGGGGGAATGAACATTCCCGCGAAGAACCGGCGATGGATTGGTTTCCTGCTCGACTGGTTGGTACCGCGCCCGCGCGAGAAAGCGGTCATCGTGTTCATGGCGAAGACCCTGGCGGGGAGTAGCCGGCATCGCATGATCCTGATGGGCTACGGCGGGTTCGGTCTTGCCGTTCTGCTCAGCGGAATCATCGGCATGAAGGATGTCGTTAAGCCGGACAAGTTAGCTGCCGCGTGCTTTGTTTACGCCCATGTGATCCTGCTTGTCTTCCTGCTGTTGGGTTTCCGGCATCTGTTTTCCCTTCCCACTGAACTCAAGGCAAACTGGATATTCCAAATCACCGAAGCCGAAGGACGCCGTGAGTGGTTGCGTGCGGTGGACCGGTTCGTATTAGTGTTGGGCGCGGTCTTGATGCTCATCATCCCGCTGCCGTTTGAAGTTCATTTGCTCGCCTGGCGCGCGGTGAGTGAGTCGGTCCTCTTTGCGGCATTCGGCCTTCTCTGCTACGAGGGGATCTTTTCTTCTTGGGAGAAACTGCCGTTCACCTGTTCGTATCTCCTCGGAAAGACGCCGATGTTAGCCATGGTCGTCGCACTGGTTGGTCTTCTGACATTGTTGCCGGTCGTGAACGCTCTCCTACTCGCCGCCTTGTACAATCCATGGGCGTACCTCATTGTATTGGCGTTACTCCTGGGAGCCCGGGCGCGAATCCACGATGTGCGAATGGAGGGCTGGAGGGACCTGCGCTTCAAGTACGATGATCTGCCGGAGCCCGTGATTCGCGGGCTGAATCTCGCTAATTGAGCGGCTGGCCGGGGGCTTGCATCGGGCGAACGCCGCGATCATAATTTCTGCCTGAAAGGGTGATACACCATGCGCAACGTGTTTCTGATCGGGATATGCACCTGCGGCCTGGCCGCCGCGTTCGATGCGCCCTACGTAGGCAAGTGGAAGATGAACGTCGCGAAGAGTGATTTCGGCGACACCTCGGTGACGTACGAGCAAATGTCCGGCGGCGAAATGAAAACTACCATGGACGGGCAATCGTACACATTCAAGACCAATGGCGAGGATACTATGACGCCTTGGGGTATGACTACTGCCTGGAAAGCGGTCGACGCCAACACGTGGGAGACGACCGACAAGACCAACGGTAAAGTAACCGGTACCTCCAAACTGAAGCTCTCGCCCGATGGCAACATGCTGACCATCGACTCCAAGCGCGTCAAAGGAGATGGCGGGACTTCCCGCGATTCAATGACCTTCCAGCGCGTTTCCGGCGGACCGGGACTCGCAGGCAAGTGGAAAACCAAGAACCTCAAAACCAGCTCGCCGGAGACCTTGAGCCTGACCC
This sequence comes from Bryobacterales bacterium, assembly GCA_025462965.1. GTDB lineage: Bacteria > Acidobacteriota > Terriglobia > Bryobacterales > Bryobacteraceae > JALYXI01. Next base: position 909 of record JAOAPQ010000905.1, on the reverse strand, counting down.
AGAAGGGCGGCGACGATCTCACCATATCGCTCGGTAATGAGGGAGGCGTCTGCGCGGCGAAATTTGACGGCAATGACTATCCCGCCACCGGCCCGGTGTGGCCTTCCGGGTGGACGTGCGTAATCGCGAAGAACGGACCGCGCGACCTTGACCTCACCTGGAGGAAAGACGGCAAGGATATGTACAAGAGCACGCTGGCCGCCTCCGCCGATGGCAAAACGCTGACCGAAACCAGTTCGGCCGCCGGAGCGAATGAGAAGGTCACAATAGTCTACGATAAGCAGTGATGCGGCCGGTCCTTTTCGCTCTCGTGATTGCCGCCGGCCGACAAGATCGTGGACGGGAAGGCGATTACGATGGGCTCCGGTGAATGGCTCTGCAACCGCGCCAAATTCACGCTTTCCTGGCAATCGGGACAGAGGCTCTGGCTGTCGACGATCGATGGCAGCCGAATCGAAGGCACGCTCACGCTACCCGGCAACGTTGTAGCTCGTAAAATGAGGCTGAAGAAAGACGATTAGAATCCGCCAATGGCTACGGCCGGTTCCCCGGGTCGAATTCGTCCCGAAGAATCAGGATTACGTCTTCTGCATCGGCGCTCGGGTCATTCAGCAACTCTTGAACACGCGCCTCGAGCGTTGCGTGTTCTGCGGCTGGAATCAGCGTTTTCAGATGCACCACGCACTCGTCGATGTCGGGATCGGTGTTCGCAGCTTCGTCAGCCATCCACGATGAGCGTATCAGTTTCACGGGAAGATTGGGCGTGCGGACTTGAACAGCGGCGGCTTCGGCCACGGCCCGGGCGTCCTCGCCCAGCCACACCCACAGCTTCTGCCAACTCTCCGAGTCGTGCGGCGGCGGCACCCGAAGGGCGGCGCCGTGGTCAAAGTGGGGAAATGTACGGATCAC
>JAOAPQ010000515.1 GCA_025462965.1 Bryobacterales bacterium | reverse complement strand
CGGCTATCACGCGCTCGAAGTAAAGCGGGCGATCATAGGGTTCGACTCCCAGCCGGTTCAGCTGGAACGGATCGGCGCCGCGTTTCACGAGCCCGGGTTCGGTGGTAACTGCCGTCTCGTAGCCTGCTTCGCGCACCGCCTGCATCGCGGCTAAGCCATAGTCCTCGCGGCGTCCGTTGGGGTAGCAGAAGTGCCGGACTGGAGAGCGCAGTTCCTCCTCGATGCGTCGCTTGCATCCGCTGATCTCGTCCGCGAGCTCATCGGGCGATTCGACGCGGGAGAGGATTGGGTGGCTTCGCGTATGCGCGCCGATCTCCAATCCCTCGGCGGCCATGGTGCGGATGTCGTGCCATGACAGGGGCTCGCAGGCGGGAGGCGGGCTAGCGGGGATGTCGACAGAGAAGCGCTCGGGCAGAGAGCCGAGGACTCGCAACCTCTCCTGATTAGGTAGGAGCATCATGACGCGTTCCAGCTCTTCATTGCCTTCCGTATTAACGGAGAACTGCCGGACGCGGCCGGGCTCGAGCGCAACCGATACTTCGCGCAGCGACGTGTTGCGAAAGGCATACTTCACCTGATCCGGCCATAGCCACAGCCGTCCGTCTGAAAAGTCCGAGACGATGTAGACCGTCACGCTGAAGCCGAACGAGCGGAAAATGGGAAATGCGAGTTTGAGATCCGAATAGCCGTCATCCACGGTGATTGTGAGAGCGTTGGGCGGCAGCGGGGTGTTTGTCCGGAGGGCTTCGGCGATCTCGCTCAGGGACACGGGACGGTAGTAGCGGCGGAGGTGCTCGCATTGGCGGGTGAGGTGTGTGCGGACCGCTTCCGGGCCACCGCGGAAGCCGTGGTACATCAGAATGCGGCAGTGGCTCCTCTGGCGGGCGCGCACCACATGCATGGCTCCGGAGCCGTGCAGAAGACGTTCCGCGAAGGATTTCAGCCTCATTGGGGCCCGAACTGGAATGCGGCCTTTTGCACGCGGTTCTCGCGGTCTACAAGTGCCACGCTGGTGAACGGGAATCGCAGATCCGACAGCTCCACGCGGACGGCGCCTTCGGATTCGGCCGCGGGAATGACCCGGTATAACGGAAAAACCGCGAATTCCCGCATCACCTGAAATGCGTAAGTTCGATTGGCCGCATCGATGGCCGGGGAGGGATCCGGCTTCGATGCGATCTCGCCTTGTGCGGGATCGAAGCGGGAAAGGAGGTTGATCCGAAACAGATGGTATGCATCGGGGGTCTCCGCGACACCTTTCCAAAGTAATGGATTCTGGTCAAGCGGGAACGCGGCGACACGGATGGGCGCGGAGTTTTCGTACTCGCGGCCTTCCAGCATACCGACCGCCCTCGTGTGCAGGACCATTCGGCTGAGATTGTAGGTAATGAGGAAGACGAGCGCAAGGAGCGCGAATCCGCGGCCCGGGTACTTCCGTTTTGCTCCGGCTCCGATTTCAGAGCTGACGAGTCTCGATAGAAACGGTCCGCCGAGGCAGACAAGAAACACGCCCCAGATCCAGAAGTCAATGACAGGCGTGAGATCCCAGCGGAACCATTTCCCGGAAAACGGAAGTAACAGGCGAACCCCATAGATGTTGGTCATATCCAACAGGAGGTGCGAGGCTATTCCGGCGAGCGCGACCAGAAATGCAGGACCAAAGGCGATGCGCCGGCGCGCTAATCTAAAGATACCCACGGTCAACAGGGCCAGTAGAGGGCCAAGCAGCAGGCTATGGGTTATATTTCGATGCCAATGCAGGTAGTTGGCAGCCCCTCCGATTGCGGAAACGACATCGCAATCAGGAAAGTTGGCTGAGATCAGCAGGATCGGCGTAGCGCTGGGTGTTAACCGGTTGAGCCCGGCGCGGCTCAGGAACAATCCGGTCAGAGTGTGGGTCGCGTTATCCAATGAAAAGAGGCTACCAGATAAACAATTGTGGCACTGCGCTTGCAGGCGAAGCTTCTCAATCTGTGCCAAACGCCACGCCGCAGCAGGAATCTTTTCGAAGCAACTGGCGCACACGCTTCGGTGCGCTAAAGAACATCCCGCCAGTCCTAAAAATGGTCTGGGACGCTAACCCCGCCCTTACTTCCCTCAGCATCGTGCTTCGAATCGTCGCGGCCCTGATGCCGCTCTCGATGCTGGCCGTCTCGAAGATGATCATCGACCGCGTGGTCGCGGTGGTTGCTTATCACACGCCGGTGCCGCCTGAAATCTGGTGGCTGCTCGCGCTGGAATTCGTGCTCGCGGCCGCCGGCAATGTCCTCGGCCGCCTGATTGATTACTGTGACGCGCTCATGGCGGATTATTTCACCAAGAGAATCAGCGTGAAAATCATCGAGCATGCAACAGAGCTTGATCTCGCATCGTTCGAAGACCCCGTTTTCGCCGACAAACTGGAACGCGCACGCGTGCAGAGCACGGATCGCCTTGGCATGCTCTCGGGAATCGGCAGGATGGGCCAGCAGGCCATTACGCTCATTTCGCTCGCCGCGGGTGTCTTTTACTTTTCCCCCTGGCTTCTTCTACTTCTGTTCGTCTGCACGGTTCCGGCGTTCCTGGGCGAAAGCCACTTCGCTTTCCTGGGCTACTCGCTCGCTCACCGGCTAACACCGGACCGGCGTCAGCTCGACTATTTGCGCGTCCTCGGAGCCAGCAAGGAAGGCGCCAAAGAGGTGAAGATTTTCGGCTTGGGAAGGTATATCAGCGACCGATACCGCGAGATCGCCGACCGCGTATTCGAGCAAAATCGCAGCCTGGTAACCCGCCGGGCGTGGGCGGGCGGATTCCTGGCCATCATTGGCTCGTTCGGCTACTATGGGGCCTACGTATTGGCGGTTTACAGGACGCTCAAGGGGGAACTCTCGGTGGGCGACCTCACCTTCCTTGCCGGGGCGATCGCGGGTACCAGCACAAACATCCAGGCGCTGTTTTCCACTTTTTCCAGCATCGCCGATCAGGCGCTCTTTCTTACGGATCTTCTCGAGTTCTTCGACACGCGTCCAGTGATTCGGTCGCCCGACCGCCCCATATTATTTCCCCGTCCCATCCAGAAGGGCTTCGAATTTCGAAAGGTCTGCTTCAAATACCCCGGATCGTCACGGATGGTCCTGCGTGAGCTGGACTTCCGGCTGGAACCGGGCAGCCGCGTCGCCCTCATCGGGGAGAACGGGCAGGGAAAAACTACATTCGTCAAGCTGCTGGCAAGGCTCTACGATCCCACCGCCGGCAAAATCCTCCTGGATGGGAACGACTTGCGCGATTACAGCATCGAAGAACTAGGTCATGAAATCGGGGTGATTTTTCAGGATTTCATGCGGTACGAATTGACGGCGCGGGAAAATATTGGTGTAGGCCGTATCGAAGATCTGTTGAACAGCGATCGGCTGGCTCTCGCCGCCCGCAAGAGCCTGGCCGATGAAGTGATTGAGAAGCTCCCGCGCGGAATGAATCAGCTACTTGGCCGCCGTTTTGAGGGCGGAGTCGATCTTTCCGGTGGGGAGTGGCAGAAGTTTGCGCTCGCGCGCGCCTACCTGCGAGACGCTCAGCTGCTCATACTCGACGAACCCACTGCGTCTCTCGACGCTAAGTCTGAATACGAGGTATTCCGGCGGTTTTCCGAGTTGACGGAGGGCCGCATGGCGCTCCTGATCTCTCATCGATTTTCTACCGTTCGCATGGCGGATCGCATTCTGGTCCTGGAGGACGGCGCCATCCGGGAGCGCGGTACTCATGACGAACTGGTGTCGCTCGGCGGACGCTATGCCGAGATGTTCGAACTCCAGGCCGCCGGCTACCGCTAGGGCCCTCAATTTGCTCGGAGCAAGCACAGTGTTTAAGACAGAGGTATCGGAAATTACCAACCGGGTTGTTACCATCGGTGAACCGGCGTCCCGGGCCAGAAATCTGGCCCTCAACCGCACAATCAGTACTGCGGGCCGTTCACTGTCTCTTGTGGCAAGGTTGGACGAAGCTGCGGCTGCGCTCGATAAGACAGTGTCGGGCTTCAGCAGGCGATCGTCGGCGGGAGAAGTCATCCCGGAAGACGGTAAGTGGTTGAGAGAGAACCACCGGTACCTCTCAACACAAGTCCGTGAGCTCAGAAAACTTCTTCGTAAGGTTGCGCGGGAAGACCTGCCCATCTTGTCGGACGGACCGCTCTTCGGGTACCCCAGAATCTTCGAGATCGCGGTTGAAATCACTGCTGAGGGCAAAGGTCGCGTCAACGTGGACGGCGCGACCAGGTTTGTTGAGGACTACCAAGCCATTACGCCGCTGCGCATGGCGGAATTGTGGGCGGTTGACACTATGCTCCGGTTGGGGATTCTGGAAGAGCTCAGCCGCTCCTCCGGCGGCACCGTGGCCCGTCTGATCGTGAGCCTCAAAGAGGTCACCGCCTCTACCTGGCAGGATTTCTTCGAAGCGAGTAGCCGAACCGAGCAAATTTTGCGCGAAGATCCGGCCGGCGTTTATGCACGAACAGATTTCGACACGCGCGACCGGTACCGCCACATAGTGCAAGATGTATCAAGCCGCACGAACCATACTGAAGACGACGTCGCGCGCGCCGCGCTGACCCTTGCGCGTGAGGCCGCCAGGCGGCTTGGGTCCGATGCGCGTGAGGCGCATGTCGGATATCACCTGATCGACAAAGGGGCTGCTCGTCTGAAGGCGGGTCTCCAATACCGTCCATCTCTTCGGGTCAGGCTGAGCGAAGCCGTTCTGCGCTGGCCTACAGGTTTCTATCTAGTCGGAATCGAACTGACTACATTGGCGTTGGCGGTCTATCTGCTTTCGTTTCATATGAGTCACCTGAGCCAGATCGGGTTAATCCTTTTCCTTCTGGCTACGGAACCCGCTATCGCCTTCCTGAACGCCCTTGCTGTCGCTCTTGTTCCCCCGCAGCGACTCCCGAAGCTCGATTTCGCCGAAGGCATTCCGCCGGAATGCAGCACCATGGTCGTGGTTCCGACCTTGCTGCTTTCGGAGAAGTTCATAGCCAAACTGCTGAATGACCTGGAAGTCCGATTTCTGGCCAACCGGGACCGCCAGCTCACATACACCTTGCTGACGGACTTTCCCGACGCATCCTCTCCGGATGGCGATGAAGCTCTCACGGAAGCCTGCGCCACCGGCATCCGCCTCCTGAACGAGCGCTATGCCTCGGAGGGCCGGGATCCGTTTTACCTTTTCCACCGGCGCCGCGAATGGAACCCCCGGCAGGGCGCGTGGATGGGCTGGGAACGGAAGCGCGGTAAGCTCATCGCACTGAATAATCTTCTCCGAGGAGAGGATGACGCTTTCCACATCAAGATCGGTGATCTTTCCGTTCTCCCGGGCATCCGCTATATCATCACGCTCGATTCGGATACGGAACTCCCTCGCGATGCCGCACGGCAGCTCGTAGGTACGATCGCGCACCCGCTCAACCGCGCCGTGATCGATCCCCAAACCAACACCGTCGTGGAAGGCTATGGCATTCTGCAGCCGCGAGTGGGTATAAGCGTCGATTCCGCTCGCCGCTCCCGTCTGGCCGCCATTTATTCCGGCCAGACAGGGTTCGACATCTATTCAACCGCGGTGTCGGATGTCTACCAGGATCTCTTCGGCGAGGGAAGCTATGTCGGCAAGGGCATTTACGATGTCGACGTTTTTCAGAAGACGCTCGCAAAGCGATTCCCGCACGACGTCCTGCTCAGCCACGATCTGATCGAAGGCACCTATGCCCGCGCCGGCCTGGTATCCGATGTCGAACTGATCGATGACTACCCTTCGCATTACAGCGCCTGGTCCAAACGCAAGCACCGTTGGGTGCGGGGCGATTGGCAGATCATCCAATGGCTGCTGCCGCGCGTTCCGGATTATTATGGCAAGCGCGTTCCGAATCCGCTCTCGATTATCTCGCTCTGGAAGATCCTGGACAATCTGCGCCGCAGTCTCATAGAAATCGCCATTTTCATTTTGCTGATCGCTGGTTGGACCTTCCTTCCGGGAGGCCCGCTTTATTGGACCTCGGTCGTGGTTGTTGTCTCGCTGTTGCCGGTTTACATTGGGTTCGTCTTCTCAATTGCCCGGACGCCGTTCGATGAGCAGTGGTCGGGTCACCTGCGGGATGCGTTTTCCGCCCTCGTATCGGGACAGGTGGATGTCGTCCTGCGTCTTACCTTCCTGGCCCATCAGACCTGCCTGATGGTGGACGCGATTCTGCGCTCGCTCGTCCGCACTACCATGACAGGCAAGCGCCTCCTGGAATGGGAGAGCGCGGCACAGGCCGAGATGGGCCCCGGCAAGAGGTTGAAGTCCATCAACAGCTATCTCTGGCTGGCGAGTCCTTTAGCACTCGTCATCATGGGCGCGGTCGCCATTTCCCACCCTCAAGGTCTCCCGGCCGCTTTGCCGTTCCTGATCGCGTGGCTTATCTCTCCGCTGGTCGCGCTCTGGCTCAACGCCTCGCTCTATACGCCGCAGCAGGAACTCAACGCCGGCGATCGTGCTTTCCTTCGAGGCGTGGCGCTCCGCACATGGCAATACTTCGTTGAGTTTTCAGACCGTAGCGAATCGTGGCTGATCCCGGACAACGTGGAGGAAGAGGACCGAAAGATCGCGCACCGGATCTCACCGACGAACATGGGCCTGCTGCTGAACGCCCACCTTGCCGCCTACGACTTTGGGTATGTGAGCCAGCGCGAGTTCGTGGAAAGTACCGGCAAGGCTCTAGAATCTTTGGGCCGCCTGGAGCGTTACAAGGGTCATTTCTACAACTGGTATGACACCCAAACTCTGGCGCCGCTTCCTCCCAGGTACGTTTCCACAGTGGACAGCGGTAACCTAGCCGCTTCACTGGTGGCGCTGCGCCAGGGCCTTCTCGAACAGTTGAAGCGCCCGGTGATTGAACCCAGTCTGGCGGACGCCGCCCTTGACCACCTGCGAGCTCCGCTGCCCAAGACACCCACGAATCTCTTCGAATGGCGCACGTGGCTGCGAGACGTGGCCGAAATTGCCGGCCGCTCTCTTGCGAAGCCTGATCTGTCCGAGGACGACCGTTTCTGGGCGGATCGACTCGCGAACATGACGCAGGGCCGGCTCGAAGAACTCGATGCTCTCGCGCCGGGCGAATCCATTCACGAGTTCGCTTCCGTTCCGGCTTTAGGCGATCTGCCGGCTATCTATGATCGTCTACTGGCCCGGCCCGACCAGCGGCTGGCGGGTGAACTGGCCGCCGCTCGCGACCGGGCAGTTACTCTCCTTCGCCACATCAATGCTTATGCGCACCGCGCCTCTGAAATCGTCAGCCAGATGGATTTCGGTTTCCTGATGCACCCCAAGCGAAAGCTGCTTCACATAGGGTACGACGTGGAAACGGGACAGATGGAGGGCTCTCACTACGATCTGCTCGCCTCGGAAGCCCGCATCGCCAGCTTCATCGCTATTGCGAAAAGCGACGTGCCGCAACAGAGCTGGATTCGAATGGGTCGCATCGTTGTCCGGGCTGAAGGCTACCGCACTCTGCTCTCCTGGAGCGGCACCATGTTTGAGTACCTGATGCC
>JAOAPQ010000875.1 GCA_025462965.1 Bryobacterales bacterium | reverse complement strand
GCGTATCCCATCTTCTGGTTATCGATGATGGTGACCATAATGACCGGGATGTCGCGGACGTCGGGATCCGCCTTCAAGGCGCTCAGCACGGCCCAGCCATCCATTTCCGGCATAATCACGTCGAGTGTGATGATCGTTGGGCGCAGTTCCTTGGCGAGGCGCAGGGCCTCCAGTCCCGTTTCCGCGATCACGGCTTCATAACCCTCCTTGCGGAAAAGGCGCATCAGCAGGTCTCGCGCAGTGACGTCGTCCTCGACCATCAGGGCGATGTCTTTGCGGCCCACCACGGCGCCGTTCGTTAGACCCTGCGCGGCCCGGGGAAGGGAGACCATTGCGTCGGACGGTAAAGAGATCGTGAAAGTGGAACCCTTGCCGGGTTCGCTTTCAAGGGACACGTCGCCCCCGAGCATCTGGGCGAGGCGGCGCGTGATCGCCAGGCCCAACCCGGTGCCGGGCTGTGAGCCCTCGCGTCCGGTATGCACTTGCGAGAAGGGTTCGAAAAGCTTCGCTATCTGGGCGGCGGAAAGGCCGATGCCGGTGTCGGACACGCGGAGCGAAATGTGGCCGTGCGAGCGGCGGACCTCAAGCCGGACGGTTCCGCGGTCGGTGAATTTGGCGGCGTTCGAAAGCAGGTTGAAGAGACACTGGCGGACTTTGGTGACGTCAGACCGTATCGACCCGATGTCATCCGGACACGAGACTTCGAGAGTGTTGCCGTTCTTCTGCATGAGCGGCTGCACGGTGTCGGCTACATCGCCGACCAATTGGCCCAGCTCGAAATCCTCGAGGAACAGTTCCATCTTGCCGGCTTCGATCTTGGAAAGATCGAGCACATTGTTGATCAGGGTGAGCAGGTAGCCGCCGGCGCGGTGGATTTTCTGGAGATCGGGAATGAAATTGGGAAAGCCGGACTCGGCAGCCTCCTCCTGCAGCATCTCGCTATAGCCGATTACCGCGTTGAGCGGAGTGCGGAGTTCGTGGCTCATGCTGGCGAGGAACTGGCTCTTTGCGAGATTGGCTGAATCGGCGACGGCCTTCGCTTCTTGGAGGCTCTGTTCCGCCTGCTTGCGGTCATGTATGTCGGTGTTCGTACCGAGCCATTTGATAATGGCGCCTGCTTCGTCGCGCATGGGCACGGCGCGTCCGAGGTGCCAACGGTACAAGCCGTCGCTGGCCCGGAGCAGGCGGAACTCCACCTCATACAATTCACCCGAATTGAGCGAGCGACCCCATGCCTCAACGCATCGCTGCGTATCTTCGGGATGGAGGACGTGCAACCATCCGGAGTCGACGAGTTCGGCCTGGGTCTGCCCGAAGTAATCCGCGCAGCGTTGATTCACGTAATCCAGGCGGCCGTCCAGCTGGGCGGTCCAAACCTGTTGCGGGATCGCTTCGGCGAGCATCTGATAACTGCGCTGCGCGGCCTCGGCGCGAGCGAGCAATCGATCACGCTCCGCTTCGGCGCGACGGCGTTCGGTGATGTCGCGCAGGTAGACGGTGAAAAGCTCGGCGCCATGGATAGGGATGCGAATGATGGCGAGCTCCGCGGGGAACTCCGATCCATCCGAGCGCATGGCGGCAATTTCCATGCGGCGGCCGCGCGCGGGACCTATCTCGCCGAACAGGTAAGGTTCGGTTTCGCGCAGGTAATCGCCGCGCGCATGGGGTGGAATGATGAGTTCCTCAACGACGCGTCCGATCGCTTCGTGACGTGAGTAACCAAAGGTTCGTTCGGCGGAGGGATTGAATTCCAGGATGCGGCGTTCTCCATCGATGGTGATGATGCTATCGAGCGCCGTGTCGAGGATGGCTGTCTTTCGTGCTTCGCTGGTGCGTAATGCTTCGTCGTCAAGCTTCTGCCGGATGGAAAGCGCGACTCCGTGAGCAATGGTCTCCATCGCGCGAAGCACGGCCGGCGTGAGCGCTCTTCTGGCGAAGAGAGCCATCACACCCACGAGCTCGTCCTCGACGATGAGCGGGTATCCGGCAAAGGCGACCATGCCCTGGCTCCTGGCCCATTCCTGGTCGCTCACGCGCGGATCGTCCGTGACGGAGTTCGTGAGGTGAGGCTTTCGTCCCTGGGCGATCAGGCCGATCTTGAATTTACCTACAGGGACCCGGCTGTGAGCACCGTCGATGTGAGTGTACAGACCTTCGCTCGCTACCAGTTCGAGCACGTTCGTCTGGGTGTTCAGCGTCCAGACGCGCGCAAATGCCGCGTCCAGGTTGCGTACGAGAGATTGCGCGCAGGTGCTCAGAACCTGCTGCAAGGTGCCGCTGCGCGTGAGGGCGATACCCACATCGCTTGAGAGAGCGGCGAGGCGCTCACGCTGCTCGATCTCGGATTCAGGAGATGAAGCGACGCCGGTATGTTCTGTCATCCGAATTCCTTCATTATCGTTCACAAGCCTGACACGTCCCTAGAAACGACGGCCGGCGCCACGGAAGCGGTATGTGAACGAGGCGGTGACATAAGACCGGAGCGGGAAGCCCGTGACACGCTCGAAGGGTTCGCTTTCACCAGGTAGAGCGATTGTTTCCAAGGTCTGGCCGCCGTATCCGGACGCGACGAAGAAGTTGATGCCCAGGTCGAAGCCTTTGCTCTCGAAGGGCCGAATGACCGTGCCGCGGAATTCGCGCACGGGAACGGAGTTAATGCCGTCTCCGAGTGGTTTTATCCCAACATGTTCGTACTCGCCGCGCGCGACAAGATGAAACGGCAAACGGTCGATCGTTGCGAGAACATTCCAGATCAGGCGCGGCGCTTCGGGCGTGGGCTGACCCCCGATCCGGTCGCGAGCGTCGGCTCGGGCGAATAGACCTTGCACGAAGCCGTGGGTGAAATTGTGCCGAGCGGTAACGGTGATGGATTTGACCAGCCCCGGGCCAACGTCCTGCTGCAGGCCGGTATCATTCGAAATGCGCGCCAGTTGCTGGGCCGTGGTCACGTGCGCGAGTGTCACGCGAAAATCCGTACCGGCTGCGGTTTTGCTCACGACGAGTTGGTACGAACGGGCTTTGCTGATGAGGGTGGCGCCCGGGATCTCAGTGGTTCCGATTCGAGGGTCGTTGATATGGAAAGCCTGCCCATAGCTCAGCGAGACGGCCGGCAAGAAAGCGGCTACGGATTCGGGAGGCAACAACGTGAAAGTCGCTTTCGGCGAGTTGACACCCTGCCACCGCTTGAACGAGAGACTCTGCCGGTACAGATCCTGGTTGTCGAAACTCACTTCATCGTGCCGCAAGCCGATGTTGTAGTGCAGGTAGCGTGAGAGCGAGCCATCAGCGGCGACAAACGGGCTATAGAAGTTGATCGTGAGATTGTTGCTTGTGACCGGCTGGAAGACGCTGCCATTCCCGGCGCGGTCGAGGTTCAGATCCCGGGGCGCTTCGCGGCGGAAATCGACCCCTGCCAGCAATGCGAAGTGTTTATTGAAACTCTCGGCGTAGAGAATGTCTTCGGAGTTCGCATTCCGATGTTCGCTCTGGCGTATCAGTCCGTCGCCGAAATTTGGGCGCACATCCAGGTTGTAGTAGCGATAGAAGCCGGAGAACTGGAACTGCCGCTGATTCGTCAGATGCCAGACGTCATTGACGATCAGCGCGCCGTTCGACGTTTCTTCCCGCTGTCGTGGATCGTACGTGTCGTCCGGGGTGGGCACGTCTACCGGAATCAATCCCGGCTGGTAAGCGAACCCGTAGTAGCCGATTCCATAAACGGTGAGATCGTGCTTGCCCAAAGTGAACACTTTCGAGGCGTTCACTTTATATTGCTGACGATGCTCCAGCCGTTTCAGAAATCCATTGCCGTAAGACAGTTCAAGGCCGATCCACGCTTTATCGGAGGGATTTCGCGGGCTCCACCCCGTGACCAGATTGAGATCGCGGGAATCCATCGTGAGCCGCACCATCGGCTCGATCCGGTCGCGCAGTCCGAACACGATAGCCGCGTTGACCGAATTATTGCCTTCGCGGACGTTGAATGCGGCGCCATCGACCTGTACATCCTCTATGGCGACAGGAATGATCACGTTGGGGTCGGCATAGCCGTTCCCGTGCGCATTCACCGGAAGATTATTTTGGAAGAGGTAACCGCCCACCTGAAAGAACATGGCGATCGGCTCCCCATGATCGCCGGCCACGCCGGGAGCGAAGTATTGGGGCGGCTTGATGCCGCCGGCCGGGGATTCAACGGGCAACCCGGGGATTGAGACTGGCATGCCGGGGCGGCCTGGATTCGCGTCCAAAGTTTCCTGCCGCACCATGACGCGCTGGGCCGGATCGGGTGCGAATAGCCCGACATCCTGAACATCACCCGTCACCGTCACGGACTGGCTTTGAGCAGCCAGTTGCGGGAATT
>JAOAPQ010000871.1 GCA_025462965.1 Bryobacterales bacterium | reverse complement strand
GGGGAATTCTCGCCGATACCGCCGGAAAAGACAAGGAGGTCCAGGCCGCCCAGCACGGCAAAGTACGCGCCCAAAAATCTCCGTATCTGATAGCAGAACACTTCGATGGCCTCGGCCGCTCGCGGGTGGGAGGCCGCTTTCGATTCGAGCACGCGCATGTCGGAACCGATCCCGGATAGGCCTTTGAGTCCGCCCTTCTTCGCCACAAGCTCATTCACATCGTCCGGACTCATTTTCTTCTGGCGGATCAGGTGCAGCACCACGCCCGGATCGAGATCGCCGGACCGAGTGCTCATCAGAAACCCGCCCGTCGGTGTCAATCCCATGGAGGTATCGATGCTTACGCCGTCGCGAATGGCGGCCATGCTGGCCCCGTTGCCCAGATGGGCGATGATCACACGGGCGGGCAGCGCGTTTTGCTCTCGCAACTCCTGTACCAGGTAGGAATACGAAAGCCCGTGAAAACCGTAGCGCACGATTCCCTGGTCCGCAAGTTCGCGGGTAAGGCCGTAGAGCTGCGCGACGCGCGGCATGGTGCGGTGGAACGCGGTGTCGAAGCATGCCACCGGGGCGAGTTCGGGCGCGTGGCGGGTAAACGATTCAATCGCCAGGATCTGATCGGGCAGATGATCGGGTGCGAGTGGCGCGAGTTCTTTCAATTCCGCGATCAGCTCGGGCGTGAGGCGCTCCGGCTCGCTGTGCCGCATACCGCCGTGGACGATGCGGTACCCGATCGCGGTAACGCCATCCAGGGATTTCCTGGCGTGCAACTCGTCGAGCAAGCTGGAGATGGCCGCTTCGCGTGGTTCGGCCTGCAGGTTGTCCAGTTTCCCGGAGACCAGACATTCCTCGCGATCCCCCATCTGGTAAACGGAATACTTGATGCTCGAAGAGCCGCTGTTGATCGTCAGGATGCGGCGCGGTATCAAAGGCGCTTGGCCGCTTCGCGCTGGCGCTTGAGCTCATGTTCGGCTTTGTACCAGTCCGTCTCGGGATCTCCAACCGGGCGTCCGCGCTGCAACCAGTAACGGTACGCCAGCAGTTCGATTTGCTCGTGTTCCGTTGGCTCGTGCTGGTTTGGCCCTTCTTCGCCGGGCTCCTGCGTCGCGTGTTGATGGCGCCTGTGGTTCGGCATACATGTCCACGATATCGCCCGGCCCGCCCGGCGTCTATGAAGATGCGCACAACCGAAACGCATACATCGAATTGTAACGTGGCAAACGGTAAAATCGACGGATATGCCAGCCGAACAAATGATAATTGAGGTCTCACGGAATCCCGAGACCGACACGGAGTCATTGCGGGTCGCGGGACCGATGACATTGGCGACGGTGTTCGAATTTCAAGATTCGCTACGAGCCACAACCGGGCCGAAGACGTTGATCGACCTGTCCGGCGTACCGTACATGGATTCGGCCGGGCTGGGCGCGGTGCTCAGCTTTCACGTCTCGTGCAGCCGCCACGAGCGCGCGTACGCGATTATAGGCGTGGCGCAGCGGCTGCGGATCATGATGGAAGCCGCGAAGGTGGATACGATCTTGCATATCTTCGCGTCGGCGGAGGAAGCCGGAGACTATCTGGAGCTGTAGTAGGTTGCGGCGCGGGCCACCTTCGCGACAAGCTAACAGCATGTCGCTGCGCGTGGTCGTCACGTTACTCCTGCTCCTCTCGGCGTGCGGCCACACGCCGGAACAGGGCGAACTGCACGTGGCTGCCGCGGCGAACCTTGCCACGATATTCGTGGAACTCGCGCACGCGTGCGAGAAGAGCACCGGCGTGATTATGATTCCGAGCTTCGGCGCGACGACGCAACTCGCCCAGCAGATCGAAAATGGCGGGCCGTTCGACCTCTTCCTGGCGGCGGATGCGGTGCATGTAGACGCACTTGCCGCGAAAGGACTGGCAGCGGAGGGCTCGCGAGCGATTTATGCGCGTGGGAAGCTCGTCATCTGGGCGCCGCGCCGGCCGGACATTCAGAAGATCGAAGACCTGGCGCGGCCCGACGTCAAAGCCGTTGCCGTGGCCAGACCGGAGTTGGCGCCCTATGGCCAGGCCTCGATCGAAGCGCTGACGGCAGTGCGATTGTGGCCCGCGATCGAAAGGAAGGTCGTGTATGCCCAGAATATTCTGGCCGTGAAGCAGTTCGCGGACAGCTCCAACGTGGACGCGGCTTTCACGGCCCTGGCTCTGGTGAAAAGTCTCGCCGGACACTACGTAGAGATTGCCGAGGGGCTGCATAAGCCGATCGACCAGGCCATGTGCATCGTGAAAGCGACGGAACACCCGGAGCAGGCGCGGCAGGCGGAGAGCTTTCTGCTCGGTGCGGAAGCGCGGGCGATTTTCGAGCGCTCCGGGTACGGAATTCCCGCGCAATAATCAGATAGAAGCGCGAGCCCGCGAGGCGTAGGCTCAAGACATGCAACAGCAATACTGGAATGCGGTGGAACAACGGGATCGCGCGATGGATGGCGTTTTCGTGTACGGCGTGCGGACGACAAAGATTTATTGCCGCCCGTCCTGCTGGTCGCGAATGCCGAACCGTGAGAATGTAACGTTCTTCGAGCAGGCTGCGCAGGCAGAGGCGGCGGGCTATCGGCCGTGCCTGCGATGCCGTCCGGCTGCGGTCAAACATCCGGAATCGGCGCTGATCGAGAGCGCTTGCCGGTATATCGAAGCGAAGGTGGAGACCGGGTTTCAGCTGGCATCGCTCGCGAAACACATGGG
>JAOAPQ010000863.1 GCA_025462965.1 Bryobacterales bacterium | reverse complement strand
GGCGGCGTGCCGGTCGGCTACGAAGTGGCCCACGCGCTGGGGGCGCCTTTGGATATCTTTCTGGTGCGCAAACTGGGTATTCCTGGTTACGAGGAACTCGCCATGGGAGCTGTAGCAAGCGGTGGCGTGCGTGTGCTGAACGATCAAGTGGTACAGGGTCTCAGCATTCCGGAATACGTGATTGATGCGGTCGCAGCCTGGGAGCTGCAGGAGCTGGAGAGACGTGAGCGCGTCTATCGGGGTGACCGGCCGGAACCGGACGTGAGGGGCCGCAACGTAATCCTCGTGGACGATGGTCTGGCAACCGGATCTACAATGCTTGCGGCGATTCAAGCCCTACGACAGCAGCAGCCTGCCCGGATCGTCATGGCAGTACCGACAGCACCGCCTGAAACTTGTGAGCAGATGAGGGCTCGGGCAGATGATGTTGTGTGTGCGATCACTCCGGAGCCGTTCTACGCCGTCGGCCTGTGGTACGAGAACTTTTCGCAGACTACGGACGAAGAAGTCCGCGAGCTGCTTGCGCGGAGCACGGCGGAGGTTGCCGCTCGTTAAGCGACTGCCCTGCACGGGCCCAAGAAGAAGGAAGCCATGGCTACCACTACACAAACCGAACTCAAAGACGCGATTCGCATGGCTGCGCATCCGTTAACCGGCGCAGCGACCGACTACAACCGGCTGCTCAGCCGCATCGGCGATGCCAGCTTCGTTCTGATCGGCGAAGCGTCCCATGGGACGCACGATTTTTACCACGAACGCGCCCGAATCACGGAACGGCTGATTCAGGAAAAAGGTTTTACGGCAGTCGCCGTAGAGGGCGACTGGCCCGACGCCTATCGCGTCAATCGCTATGTCCGGAACGCAAGCGACGATGCGTTGGCGGTAGAAGCGCTGGGCGGTTTTCGCAGGTTCCCTACCTGGATGTGGCGCAACACCGATGTAGTTGAATTCATCGAGTGGCTGCGCGCTCACAACGACGCGCTACCCGCCGGCTCGGCAAAGGCCGGCTTCTATGGTCTCGACCTCTACAGCCTCCACGCGTCCATGGAGGCCGTGTTGCGGTATCTAGAAAAAGTAGACCCCGATGCAGCCAAGCGAGCGCGTGAACGGTATTCCTGTTTCGACCATTTTGGCCAGGATACGCAAGTGTACGGTTTCCTCACAGGCACCGGTGTCACAAAATCGTGCCAGGATGAAGTGATCAGGGAGCTCACCGAGCTCCGGCGCCGCGCCGCGGAATATGCCCGGCGCGATGGTCAAGTCGCGGAAGAAGAGGCGTTCTATGCCGAGCAGAACGCCCGTCTCGTAAAAAACGCGGAAGAGTATTACCGCTCCATGTTCCTCGAGCAAGTCTCTTCGTGGAACTTGCGCGACCGGCACATGGCCGAGACACTGGAAGCTCTCGCCACGCAACTCAGGAGGGGCGGCAGCCGCGCCAAAATTGTTGTTTGGGCGCATAACTCACACGTTGGCGATGCGCGTGTGACAGAGATGGGCCAGCGGGGCGAGCTGAATATCGGGCAAATCGCCCGCGAGCGATACAACCGCGACGCCGTGCTGGTAGGGCAGACCACGGACCACGGGACTGTTACGGCGGCATCTGACTGGGACCGCCCGGCCGAGCGCAAGTCGGTGCGCCCGGGACTGCCCGGCAGCTACGAGGCCTTGTTCCATACGACGGACCTCGACCGATTTATGCTCCTGTGGGATGACGGCCACACAGCGACGGAAGATTTACGGAAGCCTCGCCTTGAGCGGGCGATCGGCGTCATATATCGTCCAGACACTGAGCGTGTCAGCCACTACTTCCGGACGCGTCTGCCCAATCAGTTTGACGCGGTCCTCCATTTCGACGAGACACGTGCGGTGGAGCCGCTGGAGCGCAACGCGGAATGGGAAACAGGCGAAGTGCCGGAGACCTTCCCGTTTGCGGTGTAAGTATGAAGCGAACCCTAGGCGAACGTACCGAAGAGCGACTGGTGCAGCTCAGCATCGACCGGATAACGCTGGAGGGCAATCTCACCCTGCCTGAAGGAGCGGGGGGAGTTGTGCTGTTTGCACACGGCAGCGGGAGCAGCAGGCACAGTCCCCGCAATCGTCACGTGGCAGAAATCCTGAATCAATCCAAGCTTGCGACCCTGCTGGTAGACCTTCTCACCCCCGAGGAAGAGGCGATCGACGTCCGCACGGCTCATCTACGTTTCGATATTGGCCTGCTTGCCGAGCGCCTGATCGGCGCTACCGACTGGTTGATGGAGTACCCTGACACGCGAAACCTTCGGATCGGTTACTTCGGCGCCAGTACCGGGGCCGGCGCCGCCCTGGTAGCGGCCACCGTGCGAGCTGAGGCGGTAGCAGCGGTTGTTTCGCGAGGAGGGCGCCCTGATCTCGCGGGGCCGGCCTTGAAGCGTGTTCGGGCACCCACGCTGCTGATAGTTGGCGGCAATGACTTTCAGGTAATTGAACTGAATCGGGCTGCCTTTGAACAGTTGCGTTGTGAGAAACGGCTCGTAATTGTCCCGGGTGCCACGCACCTCTTCGAAGAGCCCGGAGCGCTAGACCAGGTTGCAGCATTGGCTCGTGACTGGTTTCAACGTTATCTTGTGCCTGGAGAGTCGCGCGGGGCTGAGCCAGATAACGATTAGCCAAGCCTACGGGTGCGAGTCCTTCTTATTAGCGAAGGAGAGCAGCAACTAAGGCTGAGCGTGTACTCACTACTGTGAACGTTCTAGTGTTCAATCCCGGAAGTTCCTCACTTAAGTTCGACGTAATCGCGATGGAGGTACCACGCGAATCAATTGCCCGAGGCAGCAAACTGATGAGCGGTGTAGTTGAGCCGATCGGCGCACCAGCGAAACTGTTTCTGTTCGACCAGCGGAAGGCCGTCCCGCAAGAAGAAGTGGCTGCGGCTGATCACGGCCAGGCTGCCGACGTGGTACTCACGTGGATGGATGCCGGAAGAATAAGTTCTCGCGGAATCACAAGTACAAACGCTCTTGACATCATAGGATACCGCGTAGTGCATGGCGGAAAATCCTATTTCGATCCCGTCCGGATAAATGATGAGGTCATCGCCAGAATTGAAGCACTGGAAGAGCCGCACCTGGAGGGTGGATCGTCGGCTACGGCTGTGGCTGCCGGTAAATCGATTGATACTTCGATGGGCTTCACTCCGTTGGAAGGTTTGGTCATGGGAACCCGATCCGGAGACATCGACCCGGCGCTCGTCGCCTTTCTTGCGCGTAGGGAAAGCGTTTCTGTCGACACGGTTGAGGACCGGTTGAACAAGAAATCAGGGCTGCTGGGGATTTCAGGCAGTTCGCAGGACACTCGGGTCCTTGTTAAGCATGCCATGTCTGATGAGCGTGATCGACTTGCTCTTGATGTCTTCGCATATCGGGTGAGGAAATACATAGGCGCTTACCTGGCCGCCATAGGTTGTGCGACGGCTGTGGTGTTTGGTGGAGGCATCGGCGAGAACACGCCATATGTGCGGCAGCTCGTCTGTGACGGACTCGACTGGTTTGGGCTCCGATTCGACGCAGAGAAAAATGCGTCTTTCATCGACCGTGAAGGACGGATTAGCCACGATGACTCTCGCTTGGCGGCATTTGTTATTCCTTCGGAGGAGGGTTTAAATGATTGCTCATGAGGCGCTACGCTGCTGGAGCATGAAGTCTTGCACATAACGCCTCCGGCATGGTCCATCGTTGCTTGTCCCGGACTGTCATGGTCACTATAGACGGGCACTCAGCTGACCAATCAGATGATTGAATGTGGTGCCGGAAATCTTGAACTGGCGCCCGTCGAAACGGCTATTGACAGTGGCGGGGTGGGCCTGCCTGAATCACCGGATCCGGCATGAAATCGCATGTCAATGGGCTTCGTCCGGCGATATTTCTTACCTGAGAGGCCGACGATCCTGACTGCGCCACAGCCGCGTGAGTGGTCCGCCAAGCCCAGTTACGGGGTCCGAATTTGGGAAAGGTAGGCGCTCCATTCGGCGGATAGCTTCTGGCGAGGGAGCGCTGCGGCATATGTCCCAAGTCTGACCTGGCGGATACGCGCCCACAACGAGAAAGTCAGGGCAAGCCTCCGCCTTGCAATGGCCCCGTACCAGTGGGTAAGACGGCAACATCCCCAGAGCGAACCACAACCTCAGGCCCATTCTCGCCGCCGAGTATCAATTTGGCAAAGCCGCGAGCGAAACCGAGCACCTCATGTGCAGCTGAGTGGTAGTGGTGGAAATCGTATACGCTGTCTCGCCACTGCGGCGGCCACCCGTTGCGTTCAAATCTTTCCTCAAAGTGCGATGCGGGATCGGCCCCAATAATTGAAATGGCCGCACGATAGAGCACAACTGGAAGCTGGTCGTTACTCGGAACCCATCCGTTTCATGTGAGGCGTAGAACCTCCAACTCAGCGTCGCTACCCTTAGATTCCGAGAGAACTTCCAGCTTCGCGGCCCGCCGGCGTTGCTTGTCGAGTTTCTCAATCAATCTTCGTGCCATACGTCTCCGTTATGAAGACATGTCGCGGGCTTATGCCGCTCGTGAACGCCGCCCACCGTGGTGCTGATACCGCCCCATGATCCGGGCCTCCTCGATGATGTCATCATTAATCGCCTGATCCAGTTCCTCTCGGCTCGCACCAGCCGGCAAGTCCAGCTCAATGTCCAGCGCGTACAGATGAAAAACATACCGATGGGTCCCGCTTGGTGGCTGCGGACCTCCATAGCCCAAATCGCCGAACCCATTGCGGCCTTGGCGGGCACCATTTGGCAGGGTCGGCGTGGGCGGCAGACCTTCTTGCAATTCTTTAACTGTAGGCGGAATGCCATACACAAGCCAGTGCACGAATGTACCCGAGGGCGCGTCTGGGTCATCCATGACCAAGGCAAGGCTTTTTGTTGCACTAGGTATATCCATCCACGTAAGAGGCGGTGAAATGTTTCCTCCGTCTTTCGAGTATCTATCTGGAATAAGCCCGCCGTCTGGGAAGGCGGGGCTGGCTAATCTCATGATCATTCTCTCCTTTCGTGGTACTGCCCGGCTAAGACTGGGCAGGAGTTTATTTCAGAGCAATCCCATCTCCATGGGGTTGGTAAGGGGCGGTGTGGAGCCTCACCAACGCATCACCTTGTTACTCTCATCGCGCAACGGTTCCGGGAGGAACAGGATCCATCGACAGTACCGTCGAAGCGCCGGACTCGCACTTTCATTCCGCCGGCTGGCAGAGAGTCGTGAAGGCGGTCCACGTAAAGGAGAGATCATCTTCCTGCAACTCTGGCATATCGGACGGGTTTCGCATCCCTCACTTCAACCGGAGGGCGCGCTGCCGATCGCGCCATCACCGGTTCGACCCGCCGGAACTGGATTCACGCCGGCTTAGGAGCAGGTGCCATTCGATATTCCCAGATCGGTCGGGACCCATCAGATCCCAGGCGGGGTTGACAAATACCGGGCGCGCCGCACGAAACTCGCTGGGGGCCGGAGTGGCTGGAATCGGAAGGTGCTCAATCAATCCAGCCACACTAGCCGCCTCGCAGTTGAAGACAACCGCGCGGAGAAGCGAGGGGACGTCGTTTAGCCGATGCTTGAGGTGCATATACCCGAAAGGGTGTTCGATCCCGCCTTCACTTCTGCTCGCGATTCGCTTTGTCCAGTGCGGCTCGCCTCTTTTTGCGCTTCTTTGGCGAAGATTGTGTCCTTTCGGTAAGGCTGCGTAAGGCGGACCGTAGCGAGTCAGAAAGCACAGAAAATCTTATTCGGTGTCGTCGTCAGCCGGTTTCACTCTGATGAACAGCTTGTCCCATTTGTGATGTTTCCCCGATTTGGTGGGGCGGCCTCCGGGGAAAGTCCGGTCGAGCCGTTCAACATCGGAGGCCCGGTCGGTCACGATCCATTGCCAGTGGGGAAGCTTTTCGCTGCTGGCGCCGCCGACCTGATAGGTGAAGAGCTTGACGATGCCGTTGTGAATCCCGTAATCGTGAGGTTCGACAATCCGTTCCTTGCCTCGATAACGAAGCCGAAGCAGGCACCGTTGCTCGATGGCGGTGCAGAGCAGTGGATCAACTTTCGTCTCGGATTCCGGCGACACGACGCTCCTGACTCCTTTATTAACACGCTATGCCCGCAGACGGGAGGCAGTACCCACCAGAATCCGGCGAACCGAAGTGCGGCCGATATCGAGGCGGCGTGCGATCTC
>JAOAPQ010000834.1 GCA_025462965.1 Bryobacterales bacterium | reverse complement strand
TCACCTCCTTCGGCGATCCGAACGTTCAGAACATCGCGAACAATCCGGGGTCCTATGAGATCGACAACTTTTATCAGGTGACCGATGTATTCAATTGGACTCTGGGCAAACACAGCATCCGCTTTGGAGGCGAGTTCAACGCCCCTCAGCAGAACCTCGTCGATTACCAGAATGTAGGGGGCGTGTGGTCCTTCAATCAGTCCCAGACGAACATCGGGTCCGGGAACACCGGGACCGTGCTGGGTATTCCGAACGCGACGACCGGGACGGGGCTCGCCAGCATTCTTCTTGGCTACCCGAACTCCGTGAGCATCGCACCGGCTGTGATTCCCTATCAGTACCGTTGGAAGTACAAGGCCTTCTTTCTGCAGGACGATTACAAGATCACACCGCGCCTGACGCTGAATCTCGGGGTGCGCTATCAGATTGAAACGCCGCGCTCGGAGAAGCACCACAAGCAGGGCTATTTCGTGGACCAGACAATCACGCTGCCGAGCGGCGCGCAGCAGCAGGGGTACATACAGCTCGACGGATTGGGCGGAGCTCCGAACACGCTCTGGCCGACGCGATATAACAACCTGGAACCACGCATCGGCCTGGCTTACCGGCTACCCGCGATTATTCCCGGATTGCAAGTGCTGCGCGCGGCCTACGCGATCACTCATATTCCGACCAACGGCTTGTTTAGCACGCCGATACCGGATCTGAGTCCGAAGGCCGCGCAACTGGCAACCAACGGCGCAGCCAACGGCGGTCAGGTGCAGCTGGATAGTTTCCCGCTGGTGCTGCCGACCGGCGGATTTGTGCTTCCTGCGGATGGAAAGTACACCAATATTTCGAACGTCAACTCCATTTACTACCTGAATCCGAATGTGGTGATTCCCTACGTGCAGCAATGGAACTTCGGGCTTGGGTTCCAGTGGGGCAGCAACTACGGCCTGGAAGTAAACTACGTCGGAAACAAGAGCACGAACCTGTTTGGACCCTCCGCGGTCTTCAATTCCGTAGACCTCGCGCAATACTCACAGCAGTTTCTGGCGGGCGTGAACATGAGTCAAAACATTCCCAACCCGCAGGGCATTGTGGGTGCAAACGGGCAGGTGATTCAGGTAACGCGGCAGAATTCGCTGCGGCCGCTCTCCACACTGGGCGACATCACGGACCCCCTGCAGCAGGGTTACGATGCGCGCTACAACGCGCTGCAGATCAACTTCGTGCGCCGGTTTTCCAGAGGTTTCCAGGTGAGCGCGAACTACGTGTGGATGAAGTCGATGGACGATACCTCCTGCATGGGACAGTTCTGTTTGAATCCTACGCAGAATTGGGGCACGGGATCGCCGCAGTTATACGGGGATTCTCATCGTCTGGAGAAATCGATCTCGGTGTCCGATATTCCCGGAACGTTCCGGTATAACTTCAACTGGGACCTTCCGATGGGGCGGGGCAAGGAGTTGTTCAATCATCTGCCGAAGTTCATGGATGAGATCGTGGGCAACTGGAAAATTACGGGCAACGGCGGCATCCAGAGTGGAATTCCCATGCAGGCGTATACGGGCGCTTCTTCCGGCTACCCGGACGACGTAGGGAAAATCCGGCCGAATATCGTGCCGGGCGTCGATCCTATCCTTCCGAACTGGAAGGCAAACTGTAACAACCCTGTCACGCAGCGCTGCCCCTACATCAACTCACTGGCCGTTTTCGCACCTCCTGGCTACCTGGCGCTCGGGAATGCGACACGCGTGATGGATAACATTCGCCTGCCCCATACGCAGTTCTTCAACATGGCGGTACTGAAGGACTTTCCTATTCACGAACATGTCAAACTGCAGCTTCGTGCCGAGGCTTATGGCGTTCTGAACCATGTGTATTTCGGGGCGAACCAAAATAACTTCACGCTTTACACCGGATTGAACTACGCCGCGGGCGTCAACGTTCCCACCGTAACGGCGAATAACATCAACGCTTCCTACGCGGACGTGGGGACGAACATCGGCGGCAATCGCACTATTCAGATCGCAGTGAAGCTTGCCTTTTAAGCGGCGGGACGCATGAACCGATTCGCTCCGTGCGTTGCGTTTGCGGCAGGTGCGGCCCTTGCGCACGCGACGCCGTTCGTCTATGACTTCCCGGAATCCGGCCGATTGGAATTGGTGCTGCGGGACCGCTTGGACCACCCGCTCTACTGGTGGCCGCGCACACTGTTGAACTACCGCGTTCGGTTCGAATCCGGTAAGGTGCGCCCCTCCGGCCTGGTGTCGTCGGAGGGCGGCAACCCCGTTCCTATGCAGCTTTCCGATGTCAGGCTGAAGGACGGATATCTGGAATCGGCGTTGGTGGGTGTCATGGCAGATCTACCCTCGGCAGGCGAACGCCGCTTCGTTCTCACCCGCGGAAACGTCGCCGCGAGCCCGCCCGCTGTCGCGGAAAGCCGCGAGGGCGATACGCTGGTTCTCGATACGGGTGCTGTGCGGGTGCGCATTCCGGCGAGCCTCAAGGCCGCTGTCTCCGGACCTCTGCAGCAGGTGTGGCGCGATGGCCGGTGGATCGGCTCGTCTCACCTGATTATCCCCGGTAAGCAGGTCCGCGCCTTCGAGTGTGTTCGCGAGGAAGCGGGCGCTCTGTTTACCACATACAGGCTCACTTGGACGTTCGATGCTTCAACCGCGTATGTCGCGCGCGTCCGCGCCGTTGCGGGCTATGACTTTGTCTACCTGCGGGAAGAGATGCGCGGGATCGATGCCGCGGCCGGCGCGCGGATCGAGATGTTGTGGGACGGTTTTGAGCCCACCCATCGCCAGGCGCCGAATCATCCGTATCAGAAGGCGAACGAAGCAACAGGCTACGGGCGCTATGACTGGGAACGAGTCGATCAGGGCGCCGTGGGGACACAGCACGGTGTATCGAGCGGTCTGAGCCCCGAGGGTGAACTGCCATTCCGGCTGGGGCCGTATCAGCCCTGGGGCGCTTACGTAACGCTGACTTCCGCGAATTTCTGGGATGAGCGCCGCGGTGACGCCGTCGGCGTCTTCATCGATCGGGGCGATCGCTGGCAGGACCATGAATATGCCATTTGGAACTCCTCGAATACGCTGCAGGTTCGCTACTACTATCGCGATCGCAAACTGATCTGGAACTGGCCGCTCGCGACCGGCACACGCTCGACCGGAGTTGCCGTCTACGATCATGCGAAAGATGTCGCGTCCATGGAAGACCTTGATCGCCTCGCCTCCAAGCCGTCCGCCTACAAAGACGGCCAGGTATATCGTGCGAATCTGTCGCCCATGTCCCACACCATGTTCCTTCAGAACCGCTACGGCACCATCGATTTGGACCTGGTGAAAGACTGGATTTTGGAATATCCGGACGCCGCGAAACATCAGGCTGCGATATTTCCGGACGGCGCCGTCAAGACGGCAAATGACCTGGAGCGCCGAGTCTTTACGGCCGAACTGATTCGCGATCTTCCCACCCAAGGTACCCGTCAGAACTCCGGCTTCTCGCCCGTGCCATCGCGTAGCATCTACGATTGGTTCATCGACGGTTTCGATCGTCTGTACACGCAATTCAGCGCCCGCCAGCGTGAACGCCTCACCGCCGCTTATTTACTGCTCGCTTACACACACGGCGAGGAGGATTACATGCCGATGAAGACGATGCTGAGCGGTCATCCGAACTTCCTTTCGGACGTAAAAAGCGCCCCGGGACTCTTCGCCTTTCTCTTTCCCGAACACCCGATGACCGCCGAGTGGGGCGATGAGTTCGAGAAGTTCGTCGAGTTGAACACGCGTTATCACACACGCCCGGCGGTTCCCGCGTGGGACGCGAAGGGCGGACGCTGGACCGAGAACCTCGGCACCTACGTTTGGGCATTCCTGCGTCCGGCTCTTCGGGCAAACTACGTCCTGTCGCATTATGTGGATGGGCGGAATCGCTTGGCCGTTCCGCAACTGAGTGAGCTCGGGGATTGGCTGGTGGGCGCGCTATCCGCGCCTTTCGCCGGGGAAGATATCGAGTCGAAGCTCGGCCCCAACGGCAGGCTGCCCTCGCATGACTGGGGCCTGGTTACGTTCCAAAAGGGCCCGCGCCGTCTGCACCCTCCCCAAGGCGCGCACTCGGCCAGACGCATGCCGCCGCGTTCCATGTGGCTGCTGGGGACATTGCTGCGGAACTTCGACCCGATGACGGCGGAGCACATGATGTGGGCGTCACACCCGGACGATCAGGATTCGGAAGCGCCGGAGTTGGATCCCTGGCGCATCATGTTTCAACAGCCGGACAATCGCGGCACCAACCCGCATCTGGAGAGCGCGTCTTACACCGGTTACGGCATGACTTTGCGTGCCGCGGTGGATACCCCGGAGGAGCTATCGGTTCACTTACAGCAAATCGATGAGGGCCCGAACTACCGATGGGGCGTGGCGGGAGAAGGCGGCTGCGGTGTCATTTATTTCTACGCGGCCGGCAAGTCCTATAGCCACAATGCCCGGGAAGACGTGGGCGACCGCCAGACCCACGACACGGACTTCTGCAGCAACACTGGAGTATGGAAGAATGGCGCGTTCCGGTCCATCGGCAGAAACGTGCTGGAGAAGCCTGTACGTAACCTGGGCCTGGCCCAATACGCGGAAATCGCGCCGCGGCATGGGCCGGCTTCTTACTCCTGGCCGGAGTATCAGGGGCGCAGCATCCTGCTCGCCGGTTCGGATTACTTCGCCGTTTACGATCACGTCTTCAACGACGCCGTTTCGCGGCGCTTTTCCTGGTTCACGGATGTCCACGATGACATGCCATCCATCCGTTTTGTTAAAGGGGTTTCCCGCGATAGTGACGCGAACCTGACGCATGTTACGACCTCCACCACCAAAGGCATGTGGCAGGACGGCATGGGTGACGCTATGGCGATTGTCACGCACCGCAAAAATCTGCACATCGATCCAGCGCCCTATGGCGCCCGGGTGACCGGTGAAGGTTGGACAGACCACGTGATGCAAAATCCGGCCGGCATCCGGTTGAAGGATGCGGCAGTGGAGTTCGAAGGCAAAACGGGTCTGGTTCGCGAAGGCCGCGACGGGGTGACTGAGCTGGCAATCTTCGACGGATCGCGGATTGCGAGCCACGGCGTCTCGCTCGGCGTGTCTGCGGGCCTCGCGATTGCCGCGTCTTTCGAAAAGGCGTCAGATGTGAATGGACGATATGTCTCCGGCGGAGCCGCGCATTTGACGTTGCGTGCGGATTCATCGCGCTCATCCGCTTTCTATGTGGATGGCGCGAAGGTTCCTTCGAAGGACATCGGCGGCTCGTGGCAGGTAAACCTTCCCGCCGGCAAACACGCCTGGCAGTGGACGGGGGATCTGCCGGTTCCCATGCCTCCGCGCATTCTGCGGACGGAAGATTCCAGGAACGAGTCGCTGGTCTTCTTCAGCACGACCCCGGCCGCCGCGACGTACCTGGCGCAGACGAGCGTCGATAACGGAAAGAAGTGGCGGGATGCAGGCAATTTCGCGACTAGCCCGGCCCTACTCGGCAGCCTGCCCGCCGGCAAGTTTCACGTGAGAATGATTGCGCTGAATCAAAAGAAGACAAGCTCCCCTGGCCCCGAATATCCCGTGTATGTGAGCGAGGCTCCTCCCGCCCATCCCGACGGCTTGAAGCTCGCGCTCCGCTTGGGCGAGGTGGATGCGGCGTGGGGTGAAGTACTCGGCGTTCGCGAATATCGCTTATACCGCAGGGAGGCCGGGAAGCAGCAGTTTCAGCTGGTTTACCATGGGCTCGATAGAGCGTTCCACGATCGCGCGCGAGGTGTTGTCCAGGCGTTCGATGAGCCTGGTCTCGCCGCGGCTGCCGGCCGCCCGGCCCGCACCTATCCTGTGTATGAATATGCCGTCTCGGCGCTGAACGGCAATGGAGAAGGTACACGTTCTTCCCCGGTGGATACCGACCCGGCGAGCTGGCGCAATTGGGATCCCAAGCCCGGAGAACCGTTCCGGCGGCGTCAGAATTACAACACGACCAACTACTCCAAAGTGGGTCAGGAAGAAAACATCGACCGGTACTATCCACGGTGATCGAAGCAACGCCGGTTCAACTGGAGAGATAACGAATAACGAAATGAGCGACAGCAGTAGGAAGTTGAAAGATGGTAGCGCTAACGAGATTCGAATGGGTTAGGAGTCAGTTCAGTGACCGGGGTGTGACACCGTCCCTGAAACTGCTCTTCCTCGGGCCGTTGTTCGCTGCCTCCTTTCGCTTTATTTTGTCTCGTGACCGCCAGTCGGTGCTCGGCGCTTTCACTGAGGTCCGATGATGTGCCGACCGTCCTAGGTGTTGGGTACATCTGGTGGCAAACTGCCTTCAACGTCGGTAGTTCGGGAATCCTCACGTCCGCAAGTCTGGTGAGGCGTGAAGTTGACGGGCCGAATGTCGATCGAGTGTGTACGGCTGAACAGGGAGAGCTCGCGCCAGAATCTCGGGTTTTCTTCGCGACCGTTTGTCCTATGTGGATTGCCAGTGAGGCAACCGGCTCGGGGCTGAACCACTGTAGGAAAGCGGCCCACATTCCCGGATGCGTTTGCTACGCCTTCCGGTTCTTCGATCTTGTTCATCCGGGATCCGGCCGATAAAGTCATTGAACTCAGTGCCGGCCAAGATCGCGTCTGGGTCATGCGATTTGCGCGCATGCGGAGTCACACTTATCTTTGGACAGCCGCCACGACGTAGGGAGTTTCGGAATCGGCGTCCGGGTACATGCGGCCGGCATGATTGTTGCCGATTACTTCGACGAAATACATCAGGTCCCATTTGGGGTTGATGAACGA
>JAOAPQ010000832.1 GCA_025462965.1 Bryobacterales bacterium | reverse complement strand
AATTCCGACCAGGCATTCGCGGCCGTCATTAAAGACCTGAAGACGCGCGGACTCTGGAAGGACACCCTGGTGGTCTGCGGCTCGGAGTTCGGCCGCACCCCCGTCCGTGAAGTCGGCGGCGATGCCGGTTCGGTGAAGCGCGGCCGCGATCATAACCCGTTCGGATTCACCATGTGGTTGGCGGGCGGCGCGGTCAAGGGCGGCACCATTTACGGCGCGACCGACGATTTCGGTTTCAAAGCGATCGACAAGCCCGTTCATGTGCACGATATCCACGCGACCATCCTGTATCTGATGGGGATCGATCACACCAAGCTGACGTATCGCTACAGCGGAAGAGACTTCCGCCTGACGGACGTCTCCGGAAACGTCTTACACGACCTGATCGCCTGATTCCTTCTGCTGCTCGCACAGCAAGTGCGCTGTTTCGTACAATACGTACTTGTCCGATACAGCACTAGAGCTACGCGCGCCCCCGGCAGCCGAGCCGTGGGCTGTTCGGCTGGAAAGCCGCACAGTACTGGTTCAGTGCATCCTCGTATCGGCCTACGCGTTGATGGTCGCTTTTCCGCTGAGCCGGCTCTTCAGCCACGACGAGCTCTTCACGTACTACATGGCGCAGGCGCCTACTTTTTCCCGCCTCATCGAAGAGATCCGGAACCTGGATTTGAATCCTCCGATGGTTTACCTGGTTACGCGCTGGTGGCAGCATCTTTTCGGCACGGGAGAAATCGCGACGCGGCTGCCGTCCGCAATCGCGTACCTTTTGGCATCTCTGGGATTCGTGCGGTTCCTGTCGCGCCGGGTGGGGCTCTTCTGGGGTGCGGCTGCCATTGCTTTGTTCTGGTGCAGCCCTTACTTCCAATACGCCACGGAGGTTCGGCCTTACGCTCTGTTGCTGGCATTTTTTTCACTCGCACTCGTCTCATGGGACCACGCAGTATCAAACAAGCACAGAGGAGCGGCGCTCGCCGGTGTAGCCGTTGGCGTGGTGGGGATGATGCTGAGCCACGTGTTCGCGCTTTTTTCGGTAGGCGCGCTGCTGCTTGCGGAACTGGTGCGGACCATCCGGCGGCGGCGCATCGATTGGGCACTTTGGGCCGCACTGATCCTGCCGCTCGCTACCGTGCTGACCTACATTCCGCTCATGCAGCGCTTCGAAGCGGGTGCTTTCCCGGAACGTTATCAGGGAGGACCGCGTAAGGTCGCCGTGTTCTTTGCCAAATGGGCCTTGGGCATCGTGAAGCCATTTTCCATCGCTTGCGTGTTCGGTTTGCTTGCCTGGTGGCTGCTCGGAAGTCATTCGAAACGGAAAGCGAAAGCACGCTGGGAAGATTACGGGCTGATCGTGGGGATGATTCTCCCGGTGTTCCTCATTAATTTCATGCTCATGCGTACGCACGGCGCCTTCTTCGAGCGATACTGCGTGACAAGCGCCCTTGCCTCTTCCGCAATAGCCGTTCTGGTGTTGGGGGCTGTTACCCGGTTCCGGCCCTTGCCGGGCCTCTGCGCGCTCGGCGTATTTCTGTGTGCCGGGCTCACATTGTATTTGGCGCCGCCTGCGCTCGGGTACATAAAAGGTAGTAAACCAGGCTCGTTCGATCGGATGAAACCCGAATTGCCTTTCGTCGCCGCGAGCGGCTTGACGTTCCTGGAGATGGACCACTACGAACATCCCGGCTTCGTCCGGCGGCTTTATTATCTGACCGACCGGAAAGCGGCGATCGCCTACGCGCACGCGACGATTTTCGAAGGGATGGCGAGTGAGAAGAAGTACTTCCCCATTCGCGCGAACGTCGAGAAGTACGAGCATTTCGTCGCGGACCATCGGCATTTCCTGGTACTGGGCACCATGGACTTTCCGGAAGACTGGCTGCTTCGGAAGTTGGTACACGAGGGCGCCGACGTCCAAAAGATCGCGCAGGACACGACGACCGCGTACAAAGACTCCGATATTTACGAAGTCTCCATTCCCGATACCTCCCCGGCCCTCCAACCGTAGCCGTGGGACAGGCCATCGTTTTTCGACCCTGTCGCCGCGCTTGCTCTCCCCCCACCGCCTGCGTCATATTGAGTGCAGGCTTCAAACCGGAAATGTAGAGCAAACCGCATCTGGCTTCGGATTCGCACTCGGCCGTTTCGCGCTACATCCCTGTTTGGCGCGAGACGTCATGGCGGAAACGTTGCTCTATTTCACGGAATTGCTGTCGCTCCCGGTCTACGACCTCAAGGGCCGCCGCATCGGGCGCGTGAAAGACGCAGCCGTCGTACCGCTCATCGACCCCACCCGCGTCGATCGCTACCTCGTCGGCGCGGGCGGCGCGTGGCTCTCTCTCCGCTTCGATCAGATCGCCTCCATTGCGCTCGATGGCATCCGGCTCAGCGACGAACGGCTCTTTCCCTACCATTCCGACGAATACATGCTTCGCATCGGCCGCGACCTGCTGGACCAGCAGATCATCGATGTCGATGGCCGCAAGGTCGTGCGCGTCAACGATGTCACCCTCGAATGCCGCCGGCAGAACGATCGCGACATCCTGGCCGTTCTCGAGGTGGACGTCGGCCTCCGCAGCATCGTCCGCCGCGTGCTCCAGGGCGTGCTTCCCCGCCGCGTCATTCGCCGCCTTCAGCGGCACATCGCGCCGAACTCCATTCGCTGGGATTTCTGCAACATCATCGAGCCTGATCCGCAGCGCCGCTTGCGTCTGAACATTTCGCACCAGAAGCTCGAAACCATGGACCCCGCCGACCTCGCCGATATCGTCGAAGAACTCGGCAGCTTCGAGCGCGAAGCCATCTTCGAGACCATCGACAGCGAAGCCGCCGCTGACGCTCTCTCCGAAGTCGATCCCAAGATGCAGGCCAGCATTTTGGAAGCCCTGGAGCCCGAAGTGGCGGCCGATATCATCGAGGAAATGGCGCCCGACGAGGCGGCCGATGCGCTCGCCGAGCTCGAGGAGGAAACCTCGGCCGAAATCCTGGAAGAGATGGAGACCGAGCCGGGCAGCGAAGTCCGGGAACTGCTGGAGTTCGATGAGGACACTGCCGGCGGAATGATGAATACGGAGTATGTCGCGCTTCCTGAATCGGCAACGGTTGAGGATGCCATCGGTGTACTGCGCGGGCAGGAGGAACTCCTCGAAACTCTGAACGTGCTCTTCCTGATCGATGCCGACGGCCATCTGAAGGCGACGATCCCCCTGGCGCGAATTTTCCTCGCTACGGCCGATACGCCGCTAGCCAGGCTCGCGGCCGAGAAACTTCGCCAGGCGGATGTGGATGAAAAGCAGGACCGCGTCACCGAACTGTTCGACAAGTACAACATATTGACCTTGCCCGTCGTGGACAGCGAGGGCCGCCTGGCCGGCGTGGTAACAGCCGACGATGTCATCTCCGTTCTGAGGCAGAAATAGCGGGATGGCGGGCATCCTCAGCCGCTTCCGGCTGCACATCGCTATTTTCTTCGCCGTCATCGGTCCCGGTTTTATCACCGCCGTTGTGGATAACGATGCCGGGGGAATTGTAACTTACTCGCAGGCCGGCGCGCGCTTCGGCTACCTCCCGCTTTGGACGCTGCTGCCCGTCACGGTGATGCTCATCCTGACGCAGGAAATGTGCTCGCGCATGGGCGCGGTCACGGGCAAGGGACTCCAGGACCTGATCCGCGAAGAGTTCGGCCTGCGCGTCACGTTCCTGACCATGGCTCTGCTGGTCTTGCTCAACCTGACGAACATCATGTCGGAATTCGCCGGCATTGCCGATTCGCTCGGCCTGTTCCATGTGAGCAAGTACATCAGCGTCCCGATCGCGGCCGTGATCGTCTGGTTCGTCGCGGTGAAGGGAAATTATCGGAGCGTGGAGAAAATCTTCCTCTTCGCGTGCGTAATCTACATCACCTACGTCATCTCGGGGTTTCTGGTGAAGCCGGATTGGAAAGAGGCGGCGATCTACACCTTCCGGCCGGTCCTGATGCTCAACGCGCCGTATATCTCCATGGTGATCGGGATGGTGGGTACCACCATCGCCCCGTGGATGCAGTTCTATCTGCAAGCCGCCGTGGTAGAGAAAGGAATCACTGCCAAGGACTACGCGGA
>JAOAPQ010000498.1 GCA_025462965.1 Bryobacterales bacterium | reverse complement strand
CCTTGCGCTTTATCGATCAGCGCCCGTATGTTCGTCTTGCGCTCCGTCTCGATGTGCCGCTCGGTCCAATACCCGAACGCGAGAGCGTTCTTTTCCGCGCCGGAAAGCGCTGATCGCGGCTGCTGGATCTCCGCTACACGCGACGCGAGTTTCGCCGCAAGTGCCGGATCGAGTTTCTGCCCGCGTGAAACGCTGTCCAGGTTGTCCGCCAGCTGGAGTATCGTGTCGAGAGGCAAAATTCGCTGGGCTTCCAGCACGCGCACCATCTCGGTCACCATCTGGTCCCGCGCATCCGTATCCGCCGGATTGTTCACCCCGGCCAGCAATCCCAGCAGACGCTCCTGCATCTCACCCGCAGCCGGAGTAGAGCCTGTCGCGGTAAGCAGCAGTTTCACCCCCGCGCGGCCCCCATCGAACAGTTCCTTCTCGCTTGTTATCTCGGAAAACGGCTGCAGCAGACCCGCCATCGTCTGGTCTTCTTGCCCCTGCGCGATCAGCCCCTGCCGGCAGAAGATCTGCCATAACCCCGTCAGCGACTGCATCGTCCCCGCCATATTCTGCCGCAGTGCCGTATCTTTCACCTTCTCCACCGAAGCCGCCGTATCCAGAAACGCCAGAATCGTGGAATCTTTCAAAGCCGGTGCGTCATTGAAAATGGCGTATTGAGACCCGTAATCCTTCCACGACCGCGCCAGCCGATCCACTGTCGCAGGTTGGAGCGGACGTGTACGGTTCCGGTCCAAGTCGCTCAGCGCCATGAAAATCTTCAGCGGTTCGTTCTCAACCGATTTCCGCGAGAGGCCGAACAGCGCCTCCAGCACATCGTCCGGGTCTTTCCACCCGGGGGCAGCCTTCGTCAGCCGCGCGTCATACTTCCCGTGCGGATGATTGATAAAGAGGTTCTTCCACGTTTCGATGCTCCCGGGAATATGCGGCTGTCCGTTCGCGTCGAGCCTCAGCCGTGTAGTCAGCAGCATCATATCCGCGTTTGCACGGAACACCGGTCGCGCGGGACCCGGGCTCGTCACCTTGCCGCGAAGCGCGGAATAGAAGCGCTTCATGCGCGCCGAATCGGTCAGATAATCCTGCACCGGCCCGTGAATGCGGGAGAGCGCGTCGAACTGGCTCGCCATCCAGCCATCGTCTTTCGCCAGCAGCTTCTCGAAAAACGCCGCGCCCTGGTCCGGGCTTACCCCCACCAGTTCCCCCCAGGATGCCACCGCACGGCGTCCGCCGGGAACCACAGCTTTCCCGTCACGAATTTCGAACATGCCGCCAAAAAAGTCCAGCACGTGCGCATATGCGCGCAGCCGGGGGGCCGGAACTGCTTTCTTCAATTCGTCCGCCGTCTGCCGGTCCAGCTTCGCCATCCCTAAATAGAACCGGCACAGCGATGGATCGCCCAGAAACGTATCGATGAACTCGGCCTCGCTTTTCTCCTTCTGGGTAATCCAATACCCCGGTCCATATAGGACCGCGATTTTGGTCGGCGAAAAATCGTAGGTGAACGGTTTGCTCGTCCGCAGCGCCTGCTCCAGTTGCGCCATGGGGAAGCCCGAATCCGTGCTGAGAAAAGCGCGCGTCGCATTTACGGTTTCCAGCACCACGTCGCTGCCGCAAGCTCCGCGCATGCGGAAGCCCAGCACCCGCAGCAGGTCGCCCGTCTCAGTGGCGTCACACGTCGCGATCTTGAGCACGTGGTCCGGCCCCGCCAGCTTTTCCAATTCCCGCGCCTGCGACAGGTACCGGTTCACGAGCTTCAGATATTCCGTCTGCTCCAGCGCATCGTTGCTGTGCGAAGCCTGGTATCCGTTCGTAACAACGTTGCGGGCCAGCGAGATCAATACTTCATCCGGGTTGCTGTCGGGCGAAATCGCCGCCATTCGTCCGAAAGAATGCAGCGGCCCGGGAATCTTTATGTATTGTTTCGTTTCCGGAACCGTAGCCGCCGCGCTGAATCCCGCCGTTTTCCACTCTGTCCCGCCCGCGGCGTGATAGGTGGCAAGGTCCTCCGAACCCGCCGCGCGGTCGCCGGCAATCAGGTCCAGGAGCACAAGTCGCCGCAGCACCGGAACGCTTTTCGATTGGGCCGCCGCCTGCCGGTAAACCGCACGCGCCTCCGGGTCGCCGTAGCGATCCAGAAACTCGGCATACTCCATTAGCGCCCGGGCATCATGCGGGGAGGCCTGGGCGGCTTTGGCCAAAATGCTCCGGGCCGCGGCTGGGTTGCCTTGTTTTTCGTATTGAAAGGCCCGATCCAGACTGTCGCTGGCGGACAAAGAACTGGTGAGTAAAACAACCGTGGATACGGCGCTTGCGATCGGAAAAACCTTCATCGTGGTCCCCCCCGCGATCTGAGAACATCACTCTATCATGGAAAGCAGAGCGCGGATCTATTAGTGAAACCTCTACTCGAAGTCACTCCTGACGGCCTATACTGCGCTCAGGGAGACTTCTACGTTGACCCTTGGTGCCCGGTCGAGCGCGCCGTAATTACTCATGCTCACTCCGACCATGCACGGCCCGGATCTAAGCGCTATCTTACATCCGCGCCCGGCGTGGGGGTGCTTCGCGCACGTATGGGAAGTGACGCTTGTATCGAGGCTGTTGCCCATGAAGACACCCTTGACATTGGCGGCGTGCGTGTTTCGTTACATCCCGCCGGCCACATACTCGGCTCCGCGCAGGTCCGCCTCGAGCATGCCGGCGAAGTATGGGTCGTCTCCGGAGACTATAAGATTGAGCGCGACCGCACCAGCGAGGCCTTCGAACCCATCCGCTGTCATACATTCGTCACGGAATCCACCTTCGGCCTGCCCATCTACCGCTGGCGGCCGCAGCCCGAAGTCTTTTCGCAGATCAATTCCTGGTGGCGCGGGAATCAAACCGCCGGTAAGGCCAGCGTGGTGTTCGCTTATTCGCTCGGCAAAGCTCAGCGCCTTATAGCGGGCGTCGATCCCTCCATCGGTCCCATCTTCTGCCACGGCGCCGTCCAGAAGATGAACGAGGTCTATCGCGAGAGCGGTGTCCCTCTCCCCGCAACCCTCTACGCCGGCGACGCGGAGCGCGGCTACGATTGGTCCCGCGCTCTCATCGTCGCCCCGCCATCCTGCAACGGTAGTATATGGATGCGAAAGTTCCACCCTGCCTCCACCGCCTTCGCATCAGGCTGGATGCGCGTCCGCGGCACACGCCGCCGCCGTTCGCTCGACCGCGGCTTCGCTCTTTCCGATCACGCCGATTGGCCGGGGCTCCTCGGCGCCATCGAAGCAACCGGAGCACAACAAGTGCTTGTCACCCACGGCTATCGCGCCCCTCTCGTAAAATGGCTTGGCGAACACGGCCTCGAAGCCCGCACCTTGGAAACCCGCTTTGAAAACGAGGAAGAGACCGACTAATCCCTGTATGAAACTCTTCGCCGACCTCTACACCGCTCTCGACGAAACCACCAAGACCAGCCTCAAGACCGAAGCGCTTACTACCTACTTCGCCGCCGCCCCGCCCGCCGACGCGGTCTGGGCCATCCATTTCCTCATCGGACGCCGCCCCAAGCGCCTCATAGAAACCCGCAAGCTGGTCGAATGGGCGATTGCGGAAGCCGGTGTCCCGCCGTGGCTCTTCGATGAGTCCTACCAGGCGGTTGGCGATCTGGCCGAAACCATCTCCCTGCTTCTTCCCGATCCTCAGTACTCGACCGACCTCCCCCTTCATTACTGGGTGGAGGAGCGCCTTCTCCCCCTCGCCCGCTGGGAGGACGACCGCCGCCGCGAATCCCTCGTCTCGGCCTGGCGCGAAATGAATGATTCCCAGCGCTTTGTCTGGAACAAGCTCATCACGGGAGCGTTCCGCGTCGGCGTTTCGCAAAGCCTGGTGGTGCGCGCCCTCGCCCAGGTCAGTGGAGTCGCCGCTCCCGTCATCTCTCACCGCCTGATGGGTGATTGGCAGCCTTCGCCCGAGTTCTACACCCGGCTCATCGCCAGGGAATCCGAAGACGCCGATGTCAGCCGGCCGTACCCGTTCTTCCTCGCCTATCCGATCGAAGGCTCGGTTGACCAGCTCGGGGACATCTCCGAGTGGCAGATCGAATGGAAGTGGGATGGTATCCGTTCTCAGTTGGTCCGCCGCAACTGGCGTACCTTCATCTGGTCCCGTGGAGAAGAGTTGGTTACCGAACGCTTCCCCGAACTGGAAGCCCTGGGCGCGCTCCTCCCCGAAGGCACGGTAATCGATGGCGAAATCCTGCCCTGGCGCGGCGGCCATCCGCTGCCCTTCGCGCAGATGCAGCGCCGCATCGGGCGGAAGGTCCTCGGTCCGAAAATCCTCGCCGACGTGCCCGTCGTCATCCTCGCCTACGACCTCCTCGAATGGAATGGCCGCGACATCCGCGAGCAGCCGATCGAAGAGCGCCGCGCTAAACTGGCCGCGCTAACCGACTCTACGCGCGATAGCGGCCGCCTTATCCTCTCGCCCGTTGTAACGCCGGCATCGTGGGAAGACCTGACTGCCCTGCGCCGCGAATCGCGCGATCGTAAGGTTGAAGGCTTCATGCTCAAGCGGCACGGCTCGCCGTATCGCGTCGGCCGGCGCCGCGGCGATTGGTGGAAGTGGAAAATCGAGCCGTTCTCGATCGACGCTGTGCTGCTTTACGCGCAGCCCGGCAGCGGCCGCCGCGCCAGTCTGTTTACGGACTACACCTTCGGAGTCTGGGATGGAGACAAGCTGGTGCCGTTCGCCAAGGCTTATTCCGGGTTGACGGATGACGAAATCCGAAAAGTGGATGCTTTCGTTCGCCGCAATACCATCGAGAAGTTCGGCCCCGTCCGCTCCGTCAAGCCGGAACTCGTCTTCGAACTTGCGTTCGAAGGTATTCAGCGCAGCCCCCGCCACCGCTCCGGCATCGCCGTTCGTTTTCCCCGCATCGCCCGCTGGCGCGAGGACAAGCCGGCGGCCGAAGCCGACAGCCTTGAGACCATCCGCGCCCTTCTGCCGCCGGGGTGACCCCTCCCCTTGACCTTTGCGGCCCAAACCAAGTACATTAAAAGAGGACTAAAAGGGTCCGGAATCATGCTTAAGCTCACGAAAAAGGCGGACTACGGGCTGATAGCGCTCCGGCATCTTGCCGTGAGCCCGCGTGGGGCAGCCAGCGCGAAGGAAATTGCCGACTCTTACAACATCCCCTTGCCCTTACTCGCCAAAGTGCTGCAAACACTGACCAAAGCAGGACTTCTCCACTCGCTCCCCGGAACCAATGGTGGTTACAAGCTTTCTCGCGAGCCGGAGAGGATTTCCGCCCTGGAGGTGATCCGCTCACTCGATGGGCCCATCGTGCTAACCTCCTGTTTCACATCCCATCTGGGCTGCGATCAGTCCGAAAAATGCACCGTGCGCGAGCCCTTGCGCCGCGTTCACGAATCTATCATCGATCTTTTGGCCAAGATGACCATCCACGAATTAGCCGCTGATGCAAAGAGCGCCTGCGAAAGTGAAACTCATCCGGTCGCACGGCATCCACTAGTCAGCGAATCGGCATTGGCTCTACCGGTATTGTAAGGAAGCATTCCGAATGAAGACACCTATTTACCTCGACAATCACGCAACCACGCCGGTCGATCCGCGCGTTCTGGAATCCATGATTCCGTACTTCACCATGAACTTCGGCAACGCCGCGAGCCGCAATCACAGTTTCGGCTGGACCGCCGAACAGGCTGTGGAACACGCGCGGAAGCAGGTTGCCGATCTCGTCGGCGCCAATCCGAAGGAAATCATCTTCACCAGCGGCGCCACCGAATCGAACAATCTCGCGATCAAGGGCGTCGCGGAAATGTATGCCGAAAAAGGCAACCACATCATCACCGCAGCCACCGAGCACAAAGCCGTGCTCGACACCTGCAAGCATCTCGAGAAGCGCGGCTTTAGAGTCACCTATCTTGCGCTGAAGGAAGACGGGCTCATCGATCTCGATCAGCTCCGCGCCGCCATCACGGATAAGACCATCCTGGTGTCCATCATGTACGCCAATAACGAAATCGGCGTTATCCAGCCCGTGGCCGAGATCGGCAAGATCTGCAAGGAGCGCGGCGTTCTCTTTCACTCCGACGGCGTGCAGGCGGTCGGCAAGGTTCCCGTCAACGTCCTGAGCGACAACATCGATCTGCTCTCCATCACAGCGCACAAGATGTATGGACCGAAGGGCGTCGGCGCCCTCTATGTCCGCCGCAAGAGCCCGCGTGTTCAGATCACCGCACAGATGGACGGCGGGGGCCACGAGCGCGGCATGCGTTCCGGCACTATGAACGTTCCGGGTATTGTTGGATTGGGTAAGGCCGCCGAACTCTGCCGCCAGGAGATGGCGGAGGAGGCGAAGCGCCTCGCGCACCTGCGCGACAAGCTGAAAAACAAGCTCAGCGCCGCGCTGGACGAGGTGTTCATCAACGGCACCATGGAGCACCGGCTTCCGCACAACCTCAACATCAGCTTCGCTTATGTCGAAGGTGAATCGCTGCTCATGGGCATCAACGATATCGCCGTTTCAAGCGGCTCGGCCTGCACATCGGCCACGCTCGAACCGAGCTACGTACTTAAGGCGCTGGGCGTCGGCGACGACCTGGCTCACACGTCCATCCGCTTCGGCCTGGGCCGTTTCACCACCGAGGAAGAAGTCGACTACGCGGCTGAACGCGTCATCGACGTAGTCCGCAAACTCCGCGAGCTTTCTCCGCTTTACGAAATGGCGAAAGAGGGCGTCGATCTTTCCAAGGTCCAATGG
>JAOAPQ010000785.1 GCA_025462965.1 Bryobacterales bacterium | reverse complement strand
CACCAACCCCTGCTGCAGCCGCGCTCGCAACGCGTTCAGAACCTGCCCTCCCGCTGTTCGAACTTGGTCGGCTTACCGAGCGTGGGGCCGCCCGCCTCTACCCATGCCCCAACCCAATCGATCATCCGGTCCAGGCTGACCGACGGATATCCGAAATGTCTGCGACATAACGCCGCGTTGCTCAGCAGCGCGGTGTCCGCTTCCATGCCTTCGATGACGACCTCCGTCCCGAAGCGCTTTGCGAACTCCCCTGCAAGCCAGCGCACCGAAACAGTTTCAGGGCCCGTGACATTCAGCTTCGTCGCGGGGCTTGCGGCAAGCACGAACGCCCGCAGGCAAATCGAATTGGCGTCACCCTGCCAGATCACATTTACAGCTGGCATCGTCACATCCACAGGCCTGCGTTCCCGCACTTTCTGCGCGATATCAAGCAGAATGCCGTATCGCAGATCGATGGCATAGTTGAGACGCAGCAGCGTGACCGGCGTGCCGTGCGCTTCGGAGAAATGCTCAAACATACGCTCGCGTCCGAGTGCGGACTGCGCGTATTCGCCGATTGGTGCGACAGGATCCGTCTCCACACTTCCTCCACCCGCGACAGGGCTAAGCGGGTAGACATTGCCCGTCGAAAAGGCGACGATGCGGGAGCGTCGAAACCGCTCCGCGACGCGGCCCGGCAGGTATGTGTTCATCGCCCACGTAAGGCCTTCTTGCCCGCTGGTCCCGAACTTGCGCGCGGCCATGAAGATCACGTTCGGGCAATCCGGAAGTGCATCGAGAACTCCCGGCTCCAGAAGGTCGCCGGCAATCGCTTCGATGCCGTTCCCTTCCAGTTGTTCCCGCAAGCCGGAATTCGAAAAACGCGCAATGGCGATGACGCGTTTCCGCAACCCGCCGGCCTCGACGGCCCGCCGGGCACGCCGCGCGAGACTTGGTCCCATCTTTCCGCCGGCGCCGAGTATCAGCAGGTCGCCGTCGAGATCGCGCATCGCCTGGACATCGACGTCGAGCGGCGTCGAGAGCAGGTCCTCCAACTCCGCTTCGCTGTCAAGAGACCGCATGTGTCTGCCGCACGACGCCGCACTTTGAATACATGAACTCCAGGAATGCGACCGCATGCCGATCCAGATTTTCAAGCGTGGCCCCGCCGAGAAGCGGCGAACACATTTCATATGCGACGGTGCCGTTGAAGCCTCCGTCTTGCAATGCGCGAAAGAAGGCCGGGTAGTCGATGAAGCCTTGATCCATCGGCACCGCCTGCGCACGCTCGGGGAGTGCTTCGTAGTTCACCAGCGCCGGAAGGTAGCGGTAGCGCGGGCGCTTCTGATAGTTGGCCACCGTAGTGTGCACGGAGAGCGAAGCAATCTTGCGTGCAGACTCGGCGATATCGTCGCCCTGCAGCGCCGGCGCCCAGGCATCGAACATGGCACGGCAATTCGGGCGGTTGACCTCCAGGATCAGGTCGCGCAGGCTGGCGGAGTCCACCGCAATATCGTGGTGATTCTGCACGCCGATCGTCACCGCGAGTTCGGCAGCGCGATCCGCGCCTTCGCGCAACGCGGCGATCACCAGATCCCATTGACGCTGAAAGCTCACGGCGCCATCCTCATATCCGGTGAAGATGCGAATCGAGGGGGCCCCGAGATCGTGCGCGGCTCGCGCCATTTCTAAAATATGTGCAACCTGGAATTCATGCTGCGGAATCTCGGGATGCGCCAGATCCGCGGTCAGGTTGGTGTACCCGGCCAGGCAAACTTTCCTCAGCCCGCGTTTCTCGATCCTGTCACGAAGCCGCCGACGAGCATCCGAATCGTAATCGAGCATCGACAGATGCGGCCGCTTGGCCATCAGCATGACGCCATCGAAACCGAGATAGACTGCCCGGTCGATAAAAGCCTCGAGCGTGAGGAGCGGCTGCCCCCAGGAGCCCGAATAGCTTACGGAGTGGAGTAAAAGACCGTGGATCATATAAGGAACCTGCCGTTATGTAAATCAGCCCTGCCTCACTGGCGCCCGCTCCACGATCTCTTCGGCGTTCCTGTCCCAATACATCTTTTTGCCTTCGCGGTAACTTCGCGTCGCCATGATAACAGCCACCGCATGAGCGAATCCTGTCTCAATACCGCCGTTGGGGACCTTCCGGCTCCGCATGCACTGGAACCAGTTGTCGGTGTGGTATTTCAAGTCATCGCTTTGCGCGACCGGTGGTACTTCCGTGCTCCCCGGAAGTGTAACGGCCTCGGCCTTTACAGGTCCGGATTTTAGTTCGAATACCTTGTTTGAGCGCCAGCCGCTCCGCTCCTCGGGTTGGAACCACCATTGTGGGCTCCCCTCGCCGCCGGGGGAGTACAGCGTACCTTGCGTGCCTTGGATAATCGTATGATCCCCGTAGCCGCTGCCGAACGTCGTCGAATAACTATAAAGGACCTGCTTGCTCGCGAAGGTGGAGAGGCATTGGAAGGTGTCGGGGTTCTCACGAACGTCATGCCATGCGAAAATGCCGCCGTTGGCGACGGTGTCATCCGGGATGAACGTATCCAGATAAAAATGGACTAGTCCGGATCCGTGGCTATACCATTGGTCCGTGATACCGCCGGAAAAATCTTTAAAGATGCGGAACTCAAAGTAGACCTGGGGATCGAAGGGGCGATGAGGCCTTCCGAGGAGCCAGCGGTTCCAGTCCGTGTCCTGCTCGCGGATCGCCATGATCTCAGGTTCCCTCGGTGAATGCCAGCGGGGACCATTGAAATTCCAGGCCTGATTGATGGCGACTATTTTGCCAAGCTTGCCGCTGCGGATAATGTCGCGAACCCTGTGTTGATAGGGATCGCTAAGCCATTGCGAGCCCATCTGGACCACCTGCTTACTGGCACGCACGGTATCCCTCGCCAGTTTGGCGTCTTCCAGAGTGTTCGCCATGGGCTTCTCGCAATAACAATCCTTACCGGCCCGCACCACCTCTGCCAAGACCCTCGCATGCTGATGATCGCCCGTTCCGATCATCACTGCGTCTAATTCCCGATCGGCCAGTATCTCCTCCGAGTATTTGTAGGTCTTAGGACGCGTACCGAATAGCTCTCGCGCGCTGTCCGCCGCTTTTTCCCGGTTGACGGACCAGAGGTCGCACACGCTGCGCAAATCGAAGTTGGGGTCCGTGCGCGAGGAAAGCTTGAGCA
>JAOAPQ010000778.1 GCA_025462965.1 Bryobacterales bacterium | reverse complement strand
TCCACTAGAACCGAGGTTTCCGTGGCATCCCAATCCCACAAATCGTGCGGGGTGAATTGGTAATGCCACTTGAGCTTTCCGGTCTTTCGATCCAGCGCAAGTATGCAGTCAGAATACAAATTGTCTCCGGGCCGTTGATCGCCGTTGTACTCCTCGCTCGGATTGCCGGTGGGCCAATAGACCGTGTCGAGTTGCGAATCGTAGCTGCCGGTGAACCATGTCGGCGCGCCGCCGTGGTCGAGTTCCTTGCCTTTCCAGGTGTCCGCGCCCGGCTCACCGCGCTTGGGCACGCTCCAGAATCGCCATACTTCCTTCCCCGTGCTTTGATCGAATGCAGCAACGAAGCCATTTGCGCCGTGCTCGCCGCCGCCCACACCGGTGATCACCAGGTTCCCCGCCGGAAGTGGTGCGGAGGTGGCGAAGTAGTTCAGATGCCAGTCTCCGATTTCCGTGTTCCAGAGCAGCTCGCCTGTGAAGCGGTCAAGCGCGACGAGGTGGGCGTGATCGGTCTCCATGAAGACGCGATCGCCCGCCACTCCAACTCCCCGATTCACGCCTGCATCGTTCAACTGGCCTTTCGTCTTAGGCTCCTGGTGCCGCCAGATCAGGCGTCCGGTTCCCGCGTCCAACGCATAGCATTCATTAGGCGCAGTGACATACATAATGCCGTCTACCACTACCGGGGTGGTTTCCAGGCGTCCCGCATTCGGTACGCCAAACACCCACTTGGAGGCGAGCCGAGTGACATTACTCTTGTTTATCTGCGTGAGGGTTGTGAAGCGATTTCCGCCCGCATCTCCGTTGTAGGTGGGCCACCCGGTTTCCGAGGTCACTTCTCGAAAGCGCGATCCCGCGCGGCGGAGCAAGTGAACGTGCTTGTCATCGGTTCTCAATTGCAGGTCTTCAAAGCCTTCTCCCAGCACCTGCCCATCCAGCGTTCTTCCGTCGGTGGTTTCGGCCTTCATGCGAACCACCTCTCTGGCGGACCGCCGTTGAATGGAGCGCAAAAACTTGAGCAGATTTGCCAACTCGGGCTCGGCAACCTGATTTGGAGGCATGCCTCGCGTAGGCAGGCCATTGTGAACCAGCACGGTCAGTTGCTGGTCGTTGCGTGTCGCAAGACGCAACCCGATCGGCGGTCCCATTTCGCCGCCATTGCCATCGGCTCCATGGCACCTGGCGCAGCGACTTTCAAACGATTTGCGCCCGGAATCGACGTCCTGCGCGAGCAGCGCTGGCGCCGCGAACAGTGAACAAAAGAGAAGGATCTTACGCATTTAGGGTCCGGCCTATGACTTTATCAAG
Source organism: Bryobacterales bacterium (assembly GCA_025462965.1). Taxonomy (GTDB): domain Bacteria; phylum Acidobacteriota; class Terriglobia; order Bryobacterales; family Bryobacteraceae; genus JALYXI01. Next base: position 3,435 of record JAOAPQ010000778.1, on the reverse strand, counting down.
CTGGGTGCTCTCGCGTCCTCGGTCGGCGTTAGAGGTTTTTATCACCCAAGGTGATGTTGCCACAACTTGTTTACGTTTTGTTGGCAATTTACCGTAGAGGACTTGCGACCCTGAAGCTATGGCCGGCGCCCACCTCGCGAACTTCGAAGAGACCGTAATTCCGCACCTCAACGCTGCTTATAACCTTGCCCGGTGGATCACCCGCGACTCATACGATGCCGAGGACCTGGCGCAGGAATCGTACATCAAGGCCTTCCGTTTCTTCGACGGTTTCCGGGGAGTTGACGGACGGGGATGGTTGCTGGCTATCGTTCGTAATACATGTCTCACCTGGTTGCACAAGACAAAAGGAAGCGAGACCCCTCAAACGTTTGACGAGCGAATTCACAGCGTGGCTTGCCTGGATACCGACACTGAGCGGAAGCTTCTGGAAACGATCGACGCAGGCCTGATTCAGAAATGGATCGCGGAACTTCCACCGGAATATCGCGAAATAGTCGTCATGCGGGAACTGGAGGAGATGTCCTATAAAGAAATCGCGGACGCAACGCGCCTCCCGATCGGCACGATCATGTCGCGGCTTTCGCGAGCGCGCAAACGTCTGGCCACTACTTCCAAGGACGCACGAGCGTCCCGCGCGTCTTGTTCGAAGCCCCATCGCCCCAAATCTGTTCACCTCGCCGAATCGTCTGCTTCACTTTCCCCCGAAGGTGAATCCCGGCATAGGGACTGATAGGATGACGCTGCTGAAGGGATTCAGGTACAAGCGTGGCCGCCTTGCCCACATCCACAAGCGCCAGGTCGGCATGGAAGCCCTTCTCGATTCGTCCTTTCCTGACCATTCCGAACCTTTCCGCCGGACGCGTCGCCAGCTTGCGCGCAATGGACGCGAGTGAAAGACCGCGAAGGTGGTGGCCTTCTTCGATCATCACCGACAGCGTCGATTGAATCCCCGCAATCCCTCCCCAGATCTCGAAGAAGTTTTCCCGGTTCTTCATTTCTGGAGGGCAAGGAGAGTGGTCGGAGCCGATGATCTCCACATCGCCGTCCAGAGCCCGCGTCCACAGCAGGTCCCGTTCCGCGGCGCTTCTAAGCGGAGGAGCACATTTCGCAATCGCGCCAATCCGAAGCAGGTCGTCTTCCGTGAAGAACAGATAATGGGGACACGTCTCGATGGAAAGATCCGTGCCGCGAGCTCTCTGTTCCAGTGCTTCCGCAACCCCGCTCCCGGAGCTGATGTGAACAATGTGCAGTTTCGCGCCTGCCTCACGGGCCAGTAGAGCTGCGCGGCCGATCGCCTCCACTTCGGCAATAACGGGGCGGCTCTCCAGAAAAGACCGGAGGTCATGCCGGCCCGCCTGCATCATTTGGTTTATGAGGCCTCTGGTGATCTCTTCACTCTCGGCGTGCACGGCCACAGGCAATCCGCAGCTCGCGGCTTCCTGCAAGCCCTGGTACAGGGTCAGGTCGTCAGCGCGTGGAAATTCCTGCAGACCGGAATCGCAAAGAAAAGCCTTGAAGCCGAGCGCGCCTTTCGCCGCCATCTCGGCCATTTCGCTTCGATTGCCTGGGATCAGGCCGCCCCACAGCGCAAAATCGGTGATGGAGGACCCATGCAACGCGGCGCTCTTGAGATCGAAAGCCGCACAGGTGGTTGTGCACGGCGTGGAGTTGAGGGGCATATCGCCAAAGAGCGTACCGCCGCCCGCGGCGAATGCGCGGCTGCCGGTCGCGGCGCCTTCCCACTCAGTTCGTCCCGGCTCATTGAAATGCACGTGAAGATCAACGAGTCCCGGGAAAACATGCAGCCCGGAGGCATCCACCTCGCGACGACCTGCGCCAGGATCCGGCCCCACCTCAGTGATAAATTCACCGTCTATCGCGACGCCACTCTCGACCACTCCCGAATCGGTCACAATCCGGCCGTCGCGAATCACCAGATCGTGCATCGTTCAGGATCCCTTGTAAGTGGTGTATCCATGAGGCGCCACCAGCAGCGGTACATGGTAGTTCCCCCGCACGTCGCTGACGCCGAACCGGATCACGATCTCATCGAGAAATGAGAGGGTCCCCACCGGGCCAAAGTAGTCGGCCATATGGAAGATCAGATCGTATACGCTCGCGGGAATTGCATCGCCGGAAAGCAAAGGCTGGTCCGTGCGCCCGTCCGCATTAGTTTCGGCGGACCCCACGAGGAGGCGTTCACAGCCTAATTGATAAAGCTCAATCCGCACCCCGGCCGCCGGACGGCCGCTTACCATGTCGAGGACATGCGTCGAAATCCGGGCCATCTTATCTCCGCATGGTAAGCCCCAGACACCCGTATGGCGGCCGGGCATCGGTATAGACTCCGCTCTGCTGACCATTTTCGACGATCGTGTCCCAAGTGCGATTTTGCGCTTCCAGACGGATACTCTCAATCTCCGGAATCGCGCTGAGCATCTCCGTTCCCATCTTGTGAATCACCTGCTGGATGCTGCCGGATTCAAACGCCGTGAAAACGTCATGCACCAGCTTTCGCACCCGCCCCGCGGTACCCGCCCGCCGAAATCCAGGGGCGCTCCCATACGTCCATTCCAGGTCCAGCCACATATGCAGCGGGCGGTTCGCGATATCCGGCAGCGTGGTGTATTCGTCACGCACGAAACCACGAAAGGCGCTTCCGCTCAGTCGCAGTAAGCGCAGGTTTTCAATACCGGAGCAAGCTTCCACCAGGACTGTTCCGCGCTCGTTACGGCCAATCTCCACGCGAGCTGTGGCGCGATCCGGACCAGATGGCGCAAACGCAATTGCCGTTCCGGGAAGCGGATCGTATGGAACTTCCCTGGCGGAGACCTGGATGCCTTCCACCTGCGGGTACTTCGCGAGGAACTTACCAGCTAGAAACTCGCAGAAGGTCTCGAGGTTTGAGCCGGGAAAGGTCATCGTCTCGCGCTGAATGAAATTCTTCATGGAGTCTGTCGCCACCAGGTCCGTGTTATCCCCGGTCGTGTAAGTTGGCCAGAAAGCATCGCCATAAACCAGCATGAGTACGTTCGCCCCGAAAACAGGGCTCTCACCCTCTGGCGCGCGGCCATCGCGGACCAGGCGGTAAACGGTAACATCGCCCTTGCCGTAAAAGTTTCTCTTGGGACCGCTCGCAAATTGCTTCATCTTTACCGGTTAGTCTCCTGCGCGACTGAAAATGACATCGCCCGCAACTCGAACTTCCTTCACGGACTCCGCGCCCGCGAGCGTAAACAAAGCCGCAAGCTGATGCTTCGCACTCTTCGCGTGATCGATGACCTGCTCCAGCGCGCTTCCCGACGGCGCGCGCAAGTAGACGACGTCGGCTGCCTTGCCGGGCAGGAAGTCCCCCGTCTCGTCCTCCAGGCATAGCGCTTCCGCCCCTGCTCGCGTCGCCAGATACAACAGATGCCCCGTATCCAGCACAAC
>JAOAPQ010000753.1 GCA_025462965.1 Bryobacterales bacterium | reverse complement strand
ATTGTGGATTACAAATACAGCAGCGCTGTGAACACGAAGAAGAAGGTGGAAGACGTAACGCTGCTGCAAGGGCCGCTCTATGTCTCGGGGGCGCGCAAAGACCACGATGTATCCGCAATGGTGTATTACAACGTTCGCACCGATCCCAACCATCAGGTTCCGAAGCCATTCGGCTGGGGCACGGTTCCCGGTGTCAACGCGAACTTCGGGCAATTAACGGACGAGTGGGTGACTGAGGGTCTCACGAAGGCTCGGCGGGCGGTGGAGGAATTTCGTTCCGGGCGCGTGCTCCCGCGTCCGTTGGATGCGAAGAACTGCAGGTATTGCGACTTTCGGGACGCATGCCGCTGGGAGTTCACAGCGGCGATCGGCGCGGCTGGGAATTAGGTGCCGGCATTCACTCCGAAACAACTTGAGGCGATCGACATCGCGCAGTTGGGCCGCGACGCTTGTATCGTAGCGGGCCCCGGCTCGGGCAAGACCACGGTGCTGGTGGAGCGATATCGGCGGCTCGTGACGGAGTCGGGAATCGCGCCCCACGCCATTCTGGCGATCACCTTCACGGAGAAGGCCGCGAGCAACATGAAGACGCGGCTGGGCCAGGATGCGGAGTTGAAGCCGCTGCTGGAAAACGCGTGGGTTTCCACCGTGCATGGGTTCTGCCTGCGGCTGGTCCGCGAGAACGCGATTGCGGCGGGCGTCGACCCGGGTGTCTCGATTCTGCAGGAAGGTCAGGGCGCGCTGCTGCAGAAGAAATGTCTGGTGGAAGCGCTGGATGCAATGCTGGCGGAGCAGCCGGAAGAGACGTCGCAAATGATGCGCGCGCTGGCGAGTCCTCAAGCGGATCTGTTGGGCGTGTACGATGCCATCCGGTCGGCGGGAGTTTCGTTGAGCGAACTGCGCGACCAACCGGCTCCGGAGTGGGGTATGGACGCCGCGGAGTTGAAAGCTATCGTCGCGAGCGTACGGGATCTGCCTTACAAGACCCCTCTACAGCGCCAGAGGCTCCAGATGTTCCTGGAGTGGTGTGAACGCGTGGGCTCGTGCAATGAGAATGAAGCCCTGCTGGAGTTGTATTCAACATTTGACATCGGCCTGAGCGGAGCGGGCGAGGGGTTCAAGATTGCGGTGAAAACGGTGCGCGAGCACTGCCAGGACTCGCGCTGCGCGGCAATCACGGCGAAGTACGGGCGCGAGCGCTCGACGCTGATCAATATTCTGGATCGTTTTGAACAGTTGTACGCCAGGCACAAGCGGGAGCGCAATGTGCTCGATTTTTCCGATCTGGAAAGTTATGCGGTTCAGCTGCTGCAGGCTCAACCTGAAGTGCGGGCGCGCACGCAAGAGCAGTTCCGGCAGATCCTGATGGACGAGTTCCAGGATACGAACGGGCAGCAATCGAAACTGCTGGAACTCTTACGCGCGCCGGATCGCTTCTACGCGGTGGGGGACATCAACCAGTCCATTTTCGGCTTTCGCCATGCGAGTCCGGAGGTGTTCCGCAACTATCGCGATACGGTGCGGGATGCGGGAAAGCATCACGTCGAATTGCTGGAGAATTGGCGGAGCCGTCCGGAAATCCTGCTGGCGACGGAGACGATTCTGAACGAGGCGGCGGGAATCGAGCATCGCAAGCTGGTGCCCGGCAGAAAGGCGGCCGCGAAGAAGCAGCCTTCCGTGGAAGTGATTGTCGCGCTGCCGCCCGAGGGGACCGACGCGACGGCGCTCGAAGCCCGCTGGGTCGCGCGGCGGATGCGGGAGATGCACGGGACCTTGCGGGTGGAGGTGAAAGGCGCGCACCGCCCCGCTGATTACCGCGACATGACGGTACTGGTGCGCAACTCCGTTGTGTATGACGACTTCGCGGCCGCATTCGAAGCGGAAGATATTCCTTACGAACAAAGCCGGCGCAAAGGATTCTTCGAGACACGCGAGGCGATGGACCTGGCGCATCTGCTGCGTACCATCGCCAACCCGCGCGATGAGCTGAGCACGGCGGCGGTGCTGCGCTCGCCGTTCGTGGCGGTTTCGGACGAGGCGCTGCTGCGGCTCAAGCTTATCTCCACGAATCTTGCCGATGCGCTGGATCATTTGGAAGAGGGTTCGTTTGACGAGCAGGATCGGGAGAAGCTGATCGCATTTCGCGCGCAACTTCGAGCATGGCGCGAGGCGCAACCCTATGTACCGGTGGACCGCCTGCTCATGCGAGCGATCGACCAGAGCGGGTACCCATGGGATCAGCGAAAAGCTTCGGGCGCGCATATCGAGAAGTTTCTGGAAATGGCGCGGGCTTCCGAAGGGACGCTGGCGGAGTTTCTGGATGAGATCGAGCTGCTGCGTGAGTCCGATAAGGCTGAAGCTGAAGCGCCTGTCGAAACGGATCGGGACGTGGTGCGGATGATGACCGCGCATTCGGCGAAGGGGTTGGAATTCCCGATTGTGTTTATCGCGGCGTTGCACAAGGGTGTGGACACGAGTCGAGGCAATTTTTCGTTCACGCCGAAATTCGGGCTGGGCGCGGCATGGATCAATCCGGCGACAGGCGAGCCGGCGGACGATTCGTTCCACAGCGCGAACAAGGAGTGGACCGCCGAGAAGGAGAAAGAGGAATCGAACCGGCTGCTGTATGTGGCACTCACGCGCGCCGAGGAACACCTGGTTCTCTCGTACAGCCGCGAAGAGAATACGAAACCGGCTCATTGGGCCAAGCTGATTGCGCCGTTATTCACAAGTGAATGCGTGGCCGATGGAGTGGCGCGGAACGTCACGGTGAGCGCGCCTTCGGGTGAGAGCTTCCAGGCGCGAGTGCTGTGCGCGGCCACGGCGCCTGCGATGGTCCAGCAAGGGCTCGGGTTTGAAGCTCCCGCGGAGATTCCAATACTCGCGCCGCCCGCGATGACCGGGCAGCATGATAGCGCGGTGACGGTGACCTCCGTCGCGATGTTCGCAAAAGATCCGCTGCAATATTATCGGGAGCGCTATATCGGGTGGCAGACCAGGCAGCGGAGGAGATTGGCGGACATCGAAGAAGGCGAGATTGAGGCGGAGGCGAAATTGCCCGCGAGCGAGTTGGGGTCGCAGGTGCATGATTTGCTTGCCGGTGTCGAGCTGGAAGGGGCGGACGCAACAGCTTCGCGGCTGGCCGAGACTTTCCGCCGCAGTGAACTGGGGCGGCGCGCGGCAGGCGCCACGCGGATTGAACGCGAGTTCGGATTTTTAATTGAAATTCAGGGCGTCGTTGTTCGCGGGCAGATCGATTTGTGGTTCGAGGAAGCGGGGGAGCTGGTGCTCATCGACTACAAGACTGACGATGTGCGGCGCGAGGAGGCGGCGGAGCGGGCGCGCGACTACGCAATGCAAGTTCATCTGTATGCGCTGGTGCTGGAGCGTCTGACCGGGCGGCGAGTGGATTCCGCGTTCATTCACTTCTTGAGATGCGATGAGGCGGTACAGGTGGCGCCGGATACCAGGGCCGCGGAGAGTGCGGTCGCCTATTTGGCGCGCGCTCAGGATAGTGGAGTTTTTGGGAGCGCTATTGCAGGCTCGGAAGCGAGACCGTGAAGCGTGAGCCTTTGCCGACCTCGCTATCCACCGAAATGGAGCCGCCGTGCTGGATCACGATTTGCTCCACGATAGATAGGCCGATGCCGGTTCCCTTCTCTCCCGATTGTTCGGCCGTCTTGGTGCGATAGAACTTTTCGAAGATCCGTCGGGTGTCCTTGGCGTCAATTCCGATGCCCTGGTCGGCCACCGAAACGCGCACGCGGTCTTTCTGGCGCTCGCCTGATACGGTAACGGTCGTCTTGGGCGGCGAATACTTCACGGCGTTGGTCAGCAAGTTGTAAAACGCATACTCCATCAGCTCGCGATCGCCGATCAGAGCGCCTTGGGGGAGCGCTTCCATCTGGATCGCAATGGATTTGCGATCAGCGACGGGACGCACGCGATCGATGCATCGCGCCACGATTTCGAGAGGCGAGAAAGATTCCCGCTTGAGCTGCATCTGTCCGGCGGAGAGGCGTTCAACGTTGAGAAATGTCTCAATCATCTGAGCGAGGCGCTTCGATTCGGCGTTGATCATGTCCGCCATCTGTTTGCGCTTTTCATCCGTCATCGCGTAGCGGCTGATGAGTTCGCTCGATCCCTGAATGGCGGTGAGCGGAGTCTTCATCTCATGCGTCACGAACTGCATGGCCTCGCGGTACTGCGAGCGCGCGGTTTCAGACTGGCCCAGCTTGCGCCGCACAACGATATGCCGCCACGCTGCAGCCGTAACGATTGCGAGCCAGGCACAAGCGGCTCCGGGTGTGTACGGGAATACGATGTTGTGCTTGAAGAACACGTACGGCAAAACGTGAGCGACAACCAGTATTCCGGCGGCCGCGACGTTCGCGGGCCAGCCATCGAGCAGCGCGAACGTGAGGCCGGCGGAGGCGACAAACGCGAGACACACCAGCACGACCCATAGCTTCGGCGCATCGGTGAGAAAGAGTTGGTGCGCGATGGTCTCATAGGCATTCGCATGGATCTCGATGCCGGGCACGTTGACGGAGTTCGAAAGCGGCGTCATCCAGCGATCGCCCATGGCCTGCGCGGTGACCCCGGCAAACACGACCTTACCGCGGAACCGTTCGGCGAGAGAGGGTTTGTCGGCCAGCTGTTTGAGTGAGACGCGCGGAATTCCGGTGACCGAATAGCGCACGCGCATCATGCGACCGGGAAGCGGACTTGGGACGACCGTACTTCCCACGTGCAGGCTGTCCGGGAATTCGGTGATGGGCGCTCGCCGGCTTACGCGAAAGGCCTCGAGCGCCAGCGCCCAGCGGCGTTCCCGTGCGGCGACCTCCTGCAGCGGGATGTCGCGGTTGATGGCATCGCGCTTATCCGGCGTGGCGTGAACCTCCCCGATGGCCGTTGCCCACTGGCGGAAGCGCGGCAGGGGGTCGTCCCAGCGGGCGCCGTCTTCGCTGAGGAAACTGGGAAGGACCAGGTTAGACGTTCGTTGAAACGCATCTTCAAGCGCGGCATCTCCGGCCGGGTCGTCGCTTTTTTCCATGAGGATGATATCGAGCGCCAGGGCGCGCGGGTGAACCGCGCGGATGCGATTGAGCCCCACTGCCATTGCGTTGCGGAGCTTGAACAATCCGCCGAACGCCTGAAAGGAAGCCTCATCGGCGGCAAGGATGATGGATTCGGGCGTCCAGGGCGCAGGGCGGTATAACCGGAAAAAGAAATCGTAGGCGTCGCTATCGATCTGCTGTCCGAAGGGCAGCCAGCCGGCGGTAAGGCCGAGAAGGAACGTGGCCGCCAGGAGTCCGGGATAAGCGAGCTTTCGCACGGTTCTTTACTAGTGTAGGGTCCAGGGGTGAGCGGAAGACGACAGGCCGCAGAGAACGATGGCCTGTCCTACCTGATCGTCAGTGTAGAGAACCAGGCACTGGCAACGTTATAATCTGTAACGAAGGGAGATCACCCGATGGCCAAAGGCATGGACCGCAAGAAGGAAACCAAGAAGCCCAAAAAAAAGAAGTAAGACCCGGGCAGGCATGCGCTCACGCGCTGCGCCTGCCTTGTTTTTTGCTGCTACCCGTGATCCCAATATAAAAACATGCGCAACGAATGGGTGGAAGCCCGCAAATCTGACCCGATCCGCACCCAGATGAAATACGCCCGAGATGGCGTTGTCACCGGAGAAATGGAGTTTGTTGCCCGGCGTGAGAAGGTTCCCGCCGAGCTGATCCGTTCCGAAGTCGCGCGCGGCCGGATGGTGATCCCCGCAAACATTTACCACGAGCGGCTGGAGCCGATGTGCATCGGCGTGGCGTCAAACTGCAAGATCAACGCGAACATCGGGAATTCGGCGACGACGTCGGACATCTCGGAAGAGCTCGCGAAGCTGCAGTATTGCGTGAAATACGGCGCGGATACGGTGATGGATCTTTCGACCGGCGGAGATATTCCGCGCATCCGGAAAGCTATCATCAGCGAATCGCCGGTGCCCATCGGGACCGTGCCGATTTACGAAGCGCTGGCGCGGGTGCGGCGGGTGGAGGACCTGACCGCGGCGATCATGCTCGAAGTGATCGAAGAGCAGGCACAGCAGGGCGTGGACTACATGACCATCCATGCGGGCGTGCTGGTGCAGTACATCCCGCTGACCACGAAGCGCATCACGGGCATCGTGAGCCGCGGCGGCGCGATCCTGGCGGAGTGGATGGTGAAGAACCACAAGCAGAACATGCTCTATGAGTGCTTCGAGGAGATCTGTAAAATCTTCCAGAAGTATGACGTGACATTTTCGCTGGGCGACGGCCTGCGCCCCGGCTGCATCGCCGATGCAAGCGACGCGGCGCAATTCGCGGAGTTAAAGACGCTCGGCGAGTTGACGAAGAAGGCCTGGGAATACGATTGCCAGGTGATGGTGGAGGGTCCGGGTCACATCCCTCTGGACCAGATCCAGCTTCAGGTGGAAAAAGAAAACGAGATGTGCCACGAGGCGCCGTTCTATACTCTGGGCCCATTGGTTACCGATATTGCGCCGGGATACGACCACATAACATCGGCCATCGGCGCGGCGATGATCGGCTGGCATGGGGCTTCCATGCTCTGCTATGTTACGCCGAAGGAACACCTGGGATTGCCGAACCGTGAGGACGTGAAGCAGGGCATTATCGCGTACAAGATCGCGGCGCACGCGGCGGATATCGCGCGCCACAGGCCGGGAGCCAGGGACCGGGACGATGAACTCTCCCGCGCCCGCTACCGGTTCGACTGGAACAAGCAGTTCGAACTATCTCTCGACCCGGAAACCGCGCGCTCCATGCATGACGAGACGCTGCCGGAGGAAGGCTTCAAAGATGCGGCGTTCTGCTCGATGTGCGGGCCGAAGTTCTGCTCTATGAACCATTCAGCGAAGGTCGAGAGCTTCACGGCGGCTGACGCTGAGTCGGTTTTGTTACAAATCAAGTAGAGTCATAGTCCCGACACCCGGTTACTGGCAAGAGAAGTGCGTTATGTTAACTGAGGTGTATATGATGAGTAAATTCCTGGCTCTGTTCGCCATGGCCGCGGCATTAGGTGCCGCATCGACGCAGGGCGATCGCACGCACGACAATATCGTCAAAGAGGTGCGTCACGAACTGGTGATGCTACCGTACTACAACCTGTTCGACAATCTTTCGTTTAAGGTGGACGCCAATAACAACGTCACACTGATGGGGCAGGTTACGAATCCCACCTTGAAGTCCGACGCTGGAAATGTAGTGAAGCGGATTGAGGGCGTCAACAGCGTAAACAATCAGATTGAGGTTCTTCCGCTTTCGCCCAATGACGATCAGATCCGGCGGGCGGTGTACCGGGCTATCTACGCCAACCCGACGCTTGCCACGCGCTACGGATTTCAAGCCGTTCCATCCATTCACATTATTGTGAAGAACGGCAATGTAACGCTGGAGGGAGTTGTCGCGAACGAAACCGACAAGAATATCGCGAATGTTCAGGCCAACGGGGTCCCGGGCGTGTTTTCCGTAACCAACAACCTTCGGGTTGAGAAGTAGTTGTGATAGAGGTAGCCGAAAACATAAAACGAAACGCCCAGCCCGACGGCGAATACGGCATTCAGGAACAAGGCGGCGACCGATGTTGTCAGGAACGCAGCGGCATCGGTTCGCCGCATGATCAGAAGCCGCCGCCACATACTCCATTCCATTAGCCGAACGCCCATCCAGGCGGTCACGCCTGCCAGAGCGGCGAGCGGCAGATGCTTGATAAAGCCCCCGGCCTCGGTCA